>CALCTI010000388.1 GCA_937894105.1 uncultured cyanobacterium | reverse complement strand
AAACAGCAGCACATCAAACTATCAAATAAAGAACACCCGTAAAGAACACCCGTAAAGAACACCCACTCGCTAGGGTCGTAACGCTCCGCGAGCGCGCGGCATCCAGCACGCAATAGGGTCCAAAACCTATCCCAAAAGGCTGGAGTCTTTGCAATCAAGAATTATTCTCATTAATATAAGGGGAGTAAAACGCCTGCATAAGGTACAAAACCATGGATGCAGAAAGTACGGCCAGCAATATTGCCACGAAGAGCTTTCCTGGAAGTCGTGAGTTGAAGCGTGGCGCTTGGTCGATACAGCGACTGCCCCAAGGGAAAGGTCAGGCCGAATTCAAAATTTGCCACCTCTGCAACGAAATTAGCTGCACCATTAGCAACTGCACTTTCGCTGAGGATTTCAACAACTGCATTCCCTATGTGCAGCCAGTGACGTTACTGGTTTTCGGCTTAAAGGGATCGAGCCACTTTAGCTTCGCGAACGGCGGACGAGATTGTGTGGTTCTTGAGGGTGACGTTTGGCTGATTCACACCATAAGTCAGTCTATTTTTAGGCACACCCCTGCTGCGGTGCAGTCGAGCATGGTGGTGTTGAAGTATTGCAGCGTGCGCATTAACGATGCCTTCACCGAGTCGGAAGAGATTCACCAGTTTCTGTCAAAAAGTCGCCTGGTGCGCTTGGCAAGGCAGCAAAGCCTTGATAGCAGGGTGGAGACTATTCTTAGCAATCAAATGGCAAGCGCCTCCGCTCGATTGCTTGCGGAAGCCAAAGCCTTGGAGCTGTTGGCGCACTGGATTATCTCATCGGCCGATTTCAATGTGAGTAAAGAGGCTACGCCCTCAAAAGTCCGCACTGGTTCAAGTGAGTTGGATAGTGTGATCGAGACATTAATTGGCGACTTAGCTAACCCTCCCAGTTTGCACGAGTTAGCAAAAGAGGTTGGCATTAGCCACACCTGTTTAAATCGTCGTTTTCGCAAGCATTTTGGCATGACCGTCTTTGAATGGTTGCGCATGCATCGGTTGGAGCGCGCCCAGCGATATTTGCAAGATCAGGAGCGGTCCATTACCCAAATTGCTTTCCAGTGTGGTTTTAGTAGTGCTAGCCATTTCGGTCAGTGCTTTAAAAAACAATTCGGGCAATCGCCGACCCATTACCGACAATCTTGCTTTAGAGATCACGGCGTTGAGGGGCAGGTCGCAAAGAGCGATCGCTACGCAGCATAGCAACGACGCAAACAAATAAAATTGCCCCCAGGATATAGGGCGCTTGTACTGACACGGCGTGTAAACTTGCCCCAATAATCGGCCCCACCGCCATACCTAAGCCTTTGCTGAATCCATTTAATCCCGCCGCCTTTGCCTGATTTGCTTTGCTGACGGACAAGCTCAGCAGAGCTAGGTTACCAGGCAATAAGACGCCTAAGCCCAACCCTAAAATCACCATCGACAATAGAAGCAGTTGTGGATTAGATGCCCACGCGGCTGCGCCCATGGCGCAGGCAGCGAGACCGCCGCCCCCTAGGGCGAAATAAATGGGGGGGCGCTTAAGCTTTGCCACTAGGACAAGCTGAGAGAAAATCATCGCCACCATTGAGAGCATCATGACTCCGCCCGAAAATTTAATCGAAGCGTTATGGTTAAGCCCAAAATCATCTTGCAACCTTAGGACAGTGACCTGTTGAATAAGGCTATACATCAGCAAACAGAGCAGGGTTGTGATTAGAAAAGGAGCGATGTTTTTAAGGGCAATGGGAACGTTCTGAGTTCCCTTATGGGGGCTGCTGGTTTCAGGCAATTTCGACCAGAGTAGGGCGCTGGTGCCTAGCAACAGTAGGGCGATCAAATAAAACCCAAAGATAAGATTTTCGCCGCCTGTCACCATTGCGAGCATGCCGCCACAGATGGTTCCGATACCGAAAGAAGCTCCCAATAGTCCCATGCCCCGGGTGCGGGCTTTGGCGCTTGTTAAGTCAGCCACCACCGCTTGAGCAGCTGGAATCAAGCCTCCGGAAATAACTGCGTGTACTAAGCGCGTGACGAGAATCGCCATAAATAGGGGATTGATCGCCCCCCCTTGTAATTGTCCCGCCTGGTAAACGGTGGCGATCGCGGCGATCGAAACGCCCGTACCCATTGCGCCGATCAAAATAACAAAGCGTCTACCCTTGCGTTCGCAAATCAGCCCCCAGAGGGGTTCAGATACAGTGAGCAACAGGGCAGATAGTCCCAGAATGAGACTTGCCTGAAAGTCACCAAACCCAAACTGTCGAGCCACTGCGGGAAACGTAATAAAGAAGTAAGCGTGCCCCGCCGCACTAAAAATCAAGGTCAAAAACATGGGAATTGCACGGCTTAGGGAGCGACTCCTTAGGGCGCGATTTTGAGTGGCTTCTAATCCCAATTTTTGGTTCACTAGAATAATCTCGTAAGCGTTATTACGCAAATGAAAGTAATTTCATCAGGCTTCGCCAGATTATTTTCCTCGCAGGTGAAAAGCTATCATCGGACGAACATCGGCTATCAAAGTAGGAAGCGTCCACTTGTGATACTGGGCAAAGTGGCGTGATGCAGTAATTTAACGTTCGGGAGCAGTTCTTCTTTGGCGGTAAATAATCATTCTCTAATTTGTTCCGGGAAGTGAGAGGCGATCAGCATTGCTGAAACATACGAGGCACATGTGTTGTAGCTGAGCTTGTCGAAGCTCACTTTATAGTATTTTCGAATAAGCTTTACAGGCAACGCAACATGCTCAACAGTCCCACTACGGGTCGCGGAGTAAATGCTGAGACTGTAGTTCGTAATCGAAATCACGATGGGCCTGTCCTGTCACTTTACGCATGGTAATGACTGTAACTAAACGAATCTATCCACTCCAATACGGCAACGAATACTGACCAACCTGGTCTATTAACCGATAAAAGCCCGTCACTAAAGAACGATTCGGAAATAAAGACAACTAAGGGGATATTAAACACAGCATTACCATAGGCTCAATCATGAGCCGAAGATTATTCAACGTGGTTTTCCAGCCACTTTTAGTACTCCAATATTGATGCTGCTCTTGAACGTCCCTGTCCTCTAAATGCTCATTCTTGCCACTCTTGTCACACAGGGATCGCCCCAAGTTTTTGAGCTCATCAGCGTTTAAACTCACCATCAAATAGACGCAAAATACAATCTCCCACCCACTTCTCTATGCCGGAGAAACCTGTCAGTGGATGTCTGAAAAGTCTAATTAGACACTTCAACCTAAGACCAAAAGCTGTGCCAAGAGAGCTCAATGCCGCATTTCTTCGTTGCAGTACACGACGAGATGAGTCACATTCAAGACTTTTCAGACATCCTCTCAGGCGATAATCCTTCCAACCTAATTCCTGTTTACACTGGCGAAACCCATGTTCTACCCACGTTCTTAGCCTGTATAAGATTGCCAATATTCTTCTTCATCTCACTCCTTTTACCTTGTAAATTGGCTATCACAAAAGAAGTTGACTGACCAGGTAGCTTGATGGGATCAGTAGTTATATCACTGCCCACAGGATAAACCATGTATTTTGAATCGTCGTAGAATCTAATGCCAAAAACCGTTGAATGCGCCGACGCCGACTCTCAAAAGTAATGAATAAAGGCAAACGAGCGGCTAGACCTTCTACGGTGACTTTGGTGTAGATTTGCAACTGGCACACCAAAATTTCAAGGAAAGCTAACTCCTGGGTAGAGAAGCGAGTTTTGAGAATTTTACGATAGGATTCAGGCATTAGTTTTTGGTGGTTTCTGTCCATTGTGGAGAAACCACTTTTTTGTCCAGTGTGCTTCCGTAATCCCTTTTCTGACTGCTTTCTCGCATCTTTGTCGCCCCGTCAGCTCTTAGACGCCTGATGTAAATTAGCTCTGTCCAAGTTGAAGAATTGGTATTACCATTCCCTTTGAACCTAAATTGCGGAAAGTGACAGGACAAGGATAATTGGCAGCGATCGCACTCCGAGGCGTCTCAACGCTCAGTCCCTTTTTCATCAACGAAGGAGATCCATCTCGAAAATCAGCAATTCCAATTGCATTTACCTGACACTCAGGCATCAGCTTCACGCGAGAATCCTAAGTTCTTCAAGAAGACATGGCACATTTGCCTGAGCTGTGATTCCGGCATGCCATTTTTCGAAAAGGAACTCAAGCCGAATTCAAAGCTCATCATTAAATGTGCAGTCATCGTGGGATCGGCCTCCAGTGGTAGCTCCCCTTGGCGCTTCGCCCGCTCTATAAAACGAATCACCATCTCAGTCTCCTGGAGACACATTTCCCGAATCGCTTCACCGAGAAAAGTGTCCGCCGTGATGAGCTCGCTAATTGCATTCAACACTAGACAACCCTGACGCTTTTCCTGTGATGGCAAAACACGGCAATGATCGGCAAAGATTTGATAGAGGACAGGTCTGACTCGATCACTATCTTCAAGTGTCGCGAAGAGCCGATGCGCGGATCGAGACTTATACACCTGAAGCGCCTCGAGAAATAAGTTTTCCTTGCTTTTGAACGCGTTATAGAGACTGGCTCGCGGCAAACCCACAGCCTGCGCAATGCCGCTCAAGGATAAGTTCTCATAGCCATGCTTCCAAAATAAATCAGCGACCTTGGCTAGCAATACCTCCTCGTCAAAGGAGCGAGGGCGTCCCCGGGCTTTTTCCTCAGCAGCGCTCATGACACAACCTTCGCGCCGCAAAAACATGCCAGCGCTTACTCACAACGAAATTGCTTAATCCTAACGTATTCGCAAGCCTAGAGAAATTTACCTCGCAAAAGCTTGACGTATCAATTTTTATACAGGACTGTATATATACAGCTCAGTACAAAAACATGGATCTTACAAACAAACATGCTGTCATCACAGGCGGTAGCTCCGGAATTGGATTTGCCATGGCGCAGGCGATTGCTGCTTCTGGTGCATACGTGACGATTACCGGGCGCGATCGCGGCAAGCTTTTAGAGGCAGCATCAACCTACTCGAATATCCAGCCTCAGGTCTGTGATGTGACAGATGACGAAGGTGTTGTAGCTTTGCGCGATGCAATGAACGCGATCGGGGGAACCGATTTGTTGGTCAACAATGCCGGGATCATGAATTGGTTTGATATAAAGCATGGATTTCCGTTAGAGAAACAACTGCAAGAGATTGACATTGATGTGTCGGGTCCAGTTCGCCTCGTCCATCATTTCTTGCCCGGTTTGCTTCAACGCGAGTCAGCCATTGTCAATGTCAGCTCCGGCTTGGCCTACGTTCCCTACGCGTCCGCACTGATTTACAGTGCCAGTAAGGCCTTCCTTCACGCTTATACCCAATGCTTGAGAGCGCAGTTGGCAAGTACTTCCGTACGCGTGTTCGAACTACTGCCACCCGTTATCGATACCCCGTTGGCGGCAGATTTAGAACCTTCATTTCCTCGGATGTCTCCGGAGAAGCTTGTTTCAAATTTTCTGAAAGGACTCAAAAACAATTCTGAAGAAATTACCCCCGGTCAGTCTGCACAACTCAAGCTAATGCGCCGAGTGGCTCCAGGTTATATCTTCAAGCAGCTCAATAAGCAGCAACAGACGTGAATGCAGTTGGGGTTCTGCGACCGAGTTCAACACGATTAACAAATCCCTAACGCAGCTCGTGCAGATCGGGGCAAATGATCGTGCTTTTTCTAGCAAAGCCAAGACAATTGAATCTCTCGAGGATTACTTAGCGCGAAGTGTTTTATGGACGAAATAACGAAGTCAAAGGCTATTTATGTTATTGCGATACTAACGACATTAACAATATTGGGATCGCAAATATTGTTATTTTTTGGAATACCCGAAATGTGCGAAGAAATAAATCCTGGTGCGTAGATTTTCTCTTGGATTGGCGATTTTATCTTGGGACTTCTTGTTCCTGTTTCTATCTACTATTTTCTAAAGGAATCTATTCCAAAAATATGGACGCTTTTGATTGTGTATGGAGCCCTTGGTACGTTTAATTATGCTAACGGCTTTGCCACGCAATGGATTCAGCTAATCTTCCCTGAGACAGCTAGTCCAGAAGTCGTGTTTGGCTCTCTAATTACAACTGGTATATTGCAACTTCTCGCCACTACTCTACTCTTTAGAAATGACGTAACCAGTTATTTTTTTTGGCGGAAAGCCGAAAAAAATTTAGTGGGTTTGATCGAGTAGTTCAGTCGAAATTTTTAGCTTGAAAATTTGGATTTAAAGTTCAATAAATATGCAGAAAACAACAAGAGAAAATGTGGCGATCATCGCTATTATTTCTATCGCCGCTTTTACCGGAAATATGCTGAATATTGGGTTGAGTTATGCCGTCTATTGGGAATCGCTCGATCCAACCTCTTTTATGAAGGATTTTGCGGTTAAATTTCCTTTGTTACTGGCTCCTACTGCGATCGCACTTCTGCCCGCATTAATTGCCACGACTTTGTCTTTTATCCTTCATCGCGATCGCTTAGTCGCACGACGGTCTTGGATGATTGCATTACTCGGCTTACTACTGACAGTTGGCATCACTCTGATATATCACCTGCCCACCAATCTTGCGTTTATAGAGCTAAGGTATCCTCCAGCCGAAGCAACATATAGGTTGCAAGTTTGGATTTTTCTGCATTGGGTTAGGACGATCGTAACTCTGCTGGCTGCGGTATTTGCGATCTTCGGATTTCGAGAATTGATAAAGAGTGTGAACTAGAGAATATTTCGGAGTTAGGAACGCCACATTGTCGAGTTTTCATGAAGCTAGAATTCAAAAATATTGAGGGAACGCGTCTCCGTTTTGCTGCGAGTCGTAACCCTGGCAAGCCACAACTTATTCTGTTGTCACCACAGCCACAAAGTATCTTGGTCTCTAGAAATTGGTGGACCAAACTCGAACATGACTTTGATGTTGTCGCCGTTAACCTTCCCACTCACGGTCATTCTGACGCTGCCCGGCATGTGACGACGGTGAGTCAGCAAGGCGAGTTTTTGGGACGGATACTTGATCGTTTTTCTCTCGATAATCCGCCTCTTGTCGGGCCAGATGTCGGGACACCGACGGCGCTGTGCCATATGGCTGATACGCCCGGACGGATTAAATCTGCAACCCTCGGAGATGCGGGCAGTATTGGCCCGCTAAACGAACAGGCAATGTTTCGTTGGACCTGTACCAGTCGGTTATTTCAACTGATGATTCTTGCTAGTGGCGGGCTAATTGGTAGTCGTGTCTACACCGCATGCGCTAATGCGATCGGCTATCGGAATGCCCGTCCTCCCGCAGAAATTCTCCGGGACTACCGCCAAAAATCGACAGATTTCAACCGTCTTCGCGGGCAAATTGGTTTTCTCGAAAGTTATCCATCCGAGCAGCAATGTCTCTCCCAAGACTGTTCGAAAATCACTGTGCCCGTACAAGGGCTACACGGCGAGTACGACCTGCTTATCGCTGTTAGCAACTCTTGGCGTCTCCATAAGCAGTTGCCGAACAGCCGATTCGGTCTGGTTGAAAATGCCGCGCACTTTTCCTATAAGGACAGCCATCAAGTCTATCTAGAGCGAATTCTAGCCTGGATCGATCTCGTCGATTTTGGTGATTTGATGCCATAAAAGATCGATTTTTTCGAATAGAAATGTAAGCCTTAACCCAAAAAGAAATGAAAAAAATTGCAGTTTGTGGCGCTAGCGGACTTGTTGGGAGTCGCTTAGTGCGTCAGCTCCATCAACGATCCTTTCCGTTGGTTCTGGTTGGACGCAAAGCTCAACCACTTCAGGAAAAGTTCCCCTTTGCTATCGCACACTACTCTTGGTCCGAATTTGCAGCCACACCCGCAGATGACTTGGGAACGATTATCAATCTTGCCGGAGCAGGCGTTACCGATAAAGCTTGGTCGGAAGCCTATAAGCAAATCATGATCGATAGCCGCCTGAATGCGACTCAAACATGTGTCGAACTCTGCCAGAAAAACCCCAGCATACGTCTGATCAATGCTTCGGCGATCAGTGCATATGGATTTTACGATGACGATCACGAGGTCTTTGCGGAAGCAGATACCGAGCGCCGGACTGGAACCTGCTTTTTACAAGAGCTAATTGATCGCTGGGAACAGGCAACAGTACCGGCGGTGAAGGCAGGAAGTTCGGTCGCGTTGCTGCGCATTGGAACGGTCTTCGATCGTCAAGGTGGCGCACTGTCGACTATAGAAATCCCGTTTCGCTATTTTCTCGGTGGTCGGTTTGGCACAGGGAAACAGATTATGTCTTGGGTCAGTTTGGAAGACTTAGTTGCTGCCATTGAGTTTATTTTCGATCGCCCAGACCTGAACGGCCCCATCAATCTCGTTTCACCAGGAGCCTGTAGCAATCGTATGGTGGCTCGAAGTCTAGGGAAGGCAATGGGTCGACCCAGCTTGATTCCAATTCCAGCATTTTTGATTCGCGCAATGATGGGGCAAATGGGTCAAGAGCTGGTGTTATGGGGGCAGCGAGCTTCCCCCAGTAAGCTGTTAGCTGCTGGTTTTGTATTTCAAGATCAAGATATTGACGCCTATTTCCAGAAAACATTTCGTCGCTAGCTTTTTCGCTCAGCGTTGGTGAGTGGGTTCGGACGAATCAAGTTTGTCCGGTGAGGCTTGAGGTCTTCTGCGAAAACTTTTGGAGTAATGGCATGAATGTTGGGTATGAAAAACTTTGCGGAATTACGGGGGGAGCGCTGTTATTGCTCGGAGCGATCCTACTGACCTCAATGGTGAGTTTCGTTGTGGCGGGGCAGTCTCCGATTCCGACGGATGGCGTGGGACAGTATTTTGTGGGATTTACGGGTTCTGTCGTGGTGGTGTGGGGTGCAAGCCTGCAAGTTGCAGCTCGTAATCTACAGCTCGCGAATCGTCTTGCGCCGATTAGTGTGATTGGGATGGTGTTAATGGCGTTCTATCGTGTCGTGATGGCGATCGGTAGCCTGGAGGTGCGGGCTTGGATTGGTTGGTTACCGCTGTTTGAAGCGGCTTTGTTTGGTGTTCTAGCGATCGCGTTTTGGTGGGGACGTCCCAAGTTGCTTTGAGGATAGAAGATTCAAGCTTTTCGAAATTGAGTGACCATCACATTGCATCACTACCAGCGATAGATACTCTTTAATCACTGACCCGATTGCCAGCGGCTTCAGGAGCGCTACCGTTGGGGTTAGCGTTCAGCATTGTCAGGATTTTACCGAAACGCTTGGCGGGGCGAAGGTCTTTGAAGCACTGGGGAGAAACGTCCTAGCGAATCCAATGATTGTTCATGGCGCTGGGTCTGGCTAAGGGGCTATTGTTACACTCAACCGAACTCTGAGCCTCCTCTCTGTCTACCTTTGCTCCACTTTTGCGTAATGGATTACTTGTTAAGAGGGGAAGCTAGATTCAGGCTGCGCTTGTGCCATGTTTGTGTCATTGAATTTAGATTGATTCAAGTGCTTGAGATAGCACCAGAAATGACTTTACTGGTCACCGCTTGCTCCCTGGCTAATGCGCATCCACATGGGTAACTGCACCTCTCCCCCAGACTGAATCCGCTCAATTGCCGCTTGCATTTCCACCTGCACATCAAACTCAGGCTCCGTTTCTACCGCTTGCATCAATGGCTCCACCGCCGTTTCATCTCCCAACTCGGTCAAAAATCGACTGGCTCGCCACCGCACCAAACTAGAACCATCTTCCAAAGCTGTAATCATCGCTTCACTGGCTTGCGGATCGCCCAGGTCGCTTAGGGCATCGCCTGCAGTACGTCGCACGATCGCCGACCGATCCCCATGGAGCATTTCACACAGGGGCGGAATGGCTGCGGCGTATTCACTGGAGCCCAGCAGTGCCGATGCCCAACGACGGATTGCCACCTTCTCGTCTTTCAGCAAGGCAACGATGGTCGCAAACGTGTCCTCATCCACTTCAATATCCTGAACCGCCTTAAGCCGACGCTTCCAGTCCGGGTGCTGTAGCTCTGCCAATAGTTTTTGCTGGGACGATGCCGAGGCTGGAGCCCTCAAAAACTATTGGCAGAGATCGGAAGAGCACACGTCGAACTCC
>CALCTI010000387.1 GCA_937894105.1 uncultured cyanobacterium | reverse complement strand
ACGGGCGTGGCTAGGCTAGGCTAGCTGTGGATTTAGGGAATATTCATGGGCTTTTCCCCTCACAATTCGCCGGGCGATCGCCCTGACCTGAACTTAGCCATCACCTTACGGCTGTGGGTGAGCGTTTTAGGGGTTGTTCTGTCGTGGTTGAGTCTCGGGGGGCTGAGTTTGTGGCTGGTGCGTGACGAAATTGCCCTGCTCGCCAGCTATTTCACTTGGGTGGGATTGCGCTATGCCATTGTTTATAACCGAACGGCGGCGATAGCCCTGTCCTTTTGCATCGGACTTACCCTCGCCGAACTGATTTGGTTTTGTCGCTATGTGGTTTGGGGCTTGTCACCCCGCCAGGAGCAACAAATTCAAGCTTGGTTAAGTGAAATTCGGAAGCGAGGCGATCGCCACGTACTTTTCCCATTGCTAAGGCGTCTTGAAAAAGCATCTTAAAAGGACGGCACCAAAAGCATCCCGAAAAATACCGCCACCTATACCTTTTTGTTGAGGTCCGCTGAGAGCACCGGCACTTCCACTGTAAACACCGTTTCCTCAGCATCTGTCTCAGCGTGACAGGTTATTTGACCTTTATGACGCTGGACAATGGTTTGATAAGCCATGGATAATCCTAGCCCAGCCCCTTGACCCACAGACTTGGTGGTAAAAAACGGGTCAAATAATCGCGATCGCACCTCCTCAGTCATGGGCACACCATTATTCGCAAAAGTTACCACAACCGCCTCTGGTTGATCCTCCTCCCCAAGGCGATGGTGAACCCCTAGGCGCACCGTCGGCTGGCTGGGTAATGCTTCAGCGGCATCGGGAAGTCGCCATCGGTCTGCTAATGCATCTAGAGCATTGGTCAAAATGTTCATAAACACCTGATTCACCTCGCTAACGCAGCAGGTCACCAGGGGAATCTCATCGTAGTTTTTCTCTACCGCCACCTTCGGCAGCTCCTTGTCCCCATTGAGGTGAGACTGGAGCAGCACCAAAATGCTGTCCAGGTTGTCGCGAAAATCCGTAGGCTTAAAGGCAGCCTCATCTAATCGTGAAAAAATACGCAGGGACATCACAATATCGCGAATTCGTTCGGCTCCCGTCCGCATAGAATCAAAAATTTGAGCCGCGTCGGTTTCGAGGAAGGGCAAATCCACACCGGCGATCGCCTCGCGTAAATCAGCGATCGTCTCCAGATCAAGGGTATTCTGCCCCTTCTGGCTGGGCGCAATTGCCGTTTCCATTTTCCGCACTAGCCCCAGTAAATCGCTCATATATTCGCGAGCGTAGGGCACATTGCCATAGATAAACGACACCGGATTATTAATTTCGTGGGCAACGCCTCCCACCAACTGTCCCAGACTGGATAACTTTTCCGACTGTAACAGCCGCGCCTGGTGCCACTTAAGCTGATCTAGCGCCTCCCGTAGGGCTTCAACCTTTTGCTCCACCTGATTTTTAGACCCCTGAAGGGCTGCTTCCGTTGTCTTTCTCTGACGAATTTCCGCCTGAGCTTTGGCATAAAGCTCCGCCTGAATAACCGCCAGGGCGAGCTGATCTGCCACTTGCCCCATCAGGTTCACTTCAAACTTTTCCCACGCACGGGGCCCTTCACAGTGGTGAGCAATTAACAGCCCCCACAGGCGATCATCTTCCCCCATCTTATAGGTCTCGCCATGATCGCCCTGGGCATCATCGCTCCTGCCCTCACCGCACACAATGGGTACCACCAAATTGCCCCGCACCTCAAAACGCTTTAGCAACTGCAAATGACATTTACTGAGCCCTGCCTCGTGCACATCATCAATGGCAACCACCCGCCCCTGACGATAAAGTTTCCCCTTATTTTCTCGAAAACAAGTGTCTTCAATCACCTGATTTAACGACTCTGTCCAGGGACCGCGAATAGACTCCGCCACCACAACGCCGCTCCAATCGGGGCGGAACCGATATACCAAGACCCGGTTCGTCTCCAGCAGCCGCTGCACCTCCATCACCGTCGTTTCTAAAACCCGCCCTAGATCT
>CALCTI010000386.1 GCA_937894105.1 uncultured cyanobacterium | reverse complement strand
CAGAGCGGCGGGGACGAAAGCGAGATCGGTTACGCCGGTGGATATTAAGACAGCCTGCGCCGAAGGTTCACCAGTGGTGTTTGCTGTTGGAGGAGAAGGTTTCGCGACAGGCACAGCGGGAGTTGGTGCGGTTACATTTGCTGAACCAGGAGGGGGAGGGGGTTTATGGGCTGCATCCGCTGGTGCGAGAGTTTTTTGCGGCGCAGTTGGAAGCACGGGAGGAGGCGATGGCGTGGAAATCGCCCTTTGCGGAAGCGCTGGTAAGGGCTGCCAAGGCGATTAGCTACACCATGACTTTGGCTCAAATCACTGAGGTGGAGGCATTGATTCCCCATTTAAAAGAGCTTGCCAATTTTGACGCCGCTCAATTTTCAGAGGATACATCCTCTGCCTGTGTATATCTCGATTTCTTTTACGGCTCCCAAGGTTTATACGCTTTGGCTGAGGAATGGGGGGTGCGATCGCTGGAAATCCGTGAAAAGCAACTGGGAGCGTCCCATCCGTACACCGCCACCAGCTTGAATAATTTAGCGGAACTGTATCGTTCTCAGGGTCGTTATGAAAAAGCGGAGCCCCTGTATGAGCGATCGCTGGAAATCAGTGAAAAGCAACTGGGAGCGTCCCATCCGTCCACCGCCACCAGCTTGAATAATTTAGCGGGATTGTATCGTTCTCAGGGTCGTTATGAAAAAGCGGAGCCCTTGTACTGTCGCTGCATCGAGATTTTCCAAGCAGCCTTGGGCAACGACCATCCCAACACTCAAACCGTCACCAACAACTTCCAGATATTCATCCAAACGGTCATCGAAAACAATCAAACTGCCCAACTCTCCGACCATCTCCTCACCCAACAAATCATCCAGCAACAAACCCCAGATGCCCCCTAATTCCCGCCAAAGCCTTTATCACACCGCCATTAAACAAGCCCTGATCAACGATGGTTGGACTATGAGGCAACCTAAATCACCCCATGGAAACCCGAGACCACTACCCTAACCACCCTCACAAGCAGGTTTCACATAAGTCCTGTCAGCCAGGTTACGGCACCATGTCCCAATAAAATCCACGGCAATTGGACACCTTCGAGTCAATCTTTGGGTAATTCAAAATGTAGATAATTTGTGAAAAGAGTCAACACTCTTTACGCAGTGTTATTCTCAATTCGCGCCGCCTTCCCCAGGAGGTTGCCATCAATCAAGCTCAAAAGTCTTACTGTGTAAGGTTTACAGCCCCTAGTTCATTTCTTCGCAAGGGCACAACACTCCCGACTTTATAAGGCTTCTGGATATAATTGATAACATATTCAAATCTTTGCTGACGATTTCGATCGACTCCAAGGACGACGACTCAGCCACTTGCTCACTATGTTCCTTTCGCTGCCCCTCACTCTCCTTGGTGGTCTTTTTTACAAGCCCATCGCCACTCCCATCGTCCCTGCCAATGACGGCACCGGCACCCAGGTGGAGCAAACCCCTGGGACCTCGATACCGGAAATCACCCCCAGCGGACAGGGCGATCATCCCACCGGTCAACCGCCCAACCACTACATTATTCGCGGCGGCTCCCCCTCTAACGACGGCAGCAACCTATTCCACAGCTTCGAACACTTTGGGCTAAACACAGGCAGCACGGCAACCTTTATCAGCCCTGCCCTGGTTAACAATATTTTCGGCAGAGTCGTTGGCGGACAAGGGTCATTGATTAACGGCACCCTGCGCATTACCGGCAGCGACGCCAGCCTATTTTTACTAAACCCGGCGGGAGTACTATTCGGTCCCAATGCCCAACTGGACCTGCCCGCAGCATTTACCGCAACAACCGCCACCGGCATAAGCTTCGGCGGCGACATTATGTGGGACAGCACTACGCAAAACTACGGAGCCCTAATGGGCACCCCCCAGGCGTTTCAGTTTGGCGTAGATCCAGGCAGCATTATCAATCTGGGGCAGCTATCGGTGGTGCCAGGGGGGCGGCTGTCGCTGCTGTCGGGAATTGTGGTGAATCGTGGGGTGCTATTTGCCCCCGGCGGTGAGGTGATGGTGGTAGCCGTGCCCGGTGGTCAGTTGCTACGATTTTCAGCCCCAGGGCAGGTGTTATCCCTAGAACTGGAGCGATCGCCCGAATTATCCCCCCTCTCAGTCTCAACCTCAGCCCCAGCGATCGCCCCCCTTTCCCTCGGTGAACTGCTAACCGGAGCAGGACCCAACGTGGCAACGGATATTCAAGTGGACGCCGCCGGGCGAATCACCCTGTCCGGCAGGGATTTAAACACTGCCGCAACGTCCATCGCCGCTCAGCCAGGGGATGCGATCGCCTCGGGGAAAATTTCTGCCGCTTCAGCAACGGGCATTGGCGGAACAGTGGCCATTACGGGCGATCGGGTGATTGCCACGGCGGCAACAATCCAAGCAACGGGACCTACGGGCGGCGGTCAAGTATATTTGGGCGGCGCGTTCCAAGGGGGCGCAGCCTTGCTAGGGG
>CALCTI010000385.1 GCA_937894105.1 uncultured cyanobacterium | reverse complement strand
GTAGCCATACCAGATTTGGTATGAGTTCTACGATGCGATCGCAGCTTTAATCTAGGTTCCCCTATGAGGGGGGAAGGAGGGTTTTAGGTCGAATTTAGGTATTAACAAAAGCCCATAATCAAGGGCATAAAAACAGTGCAAAATTTGAAGCCCATTGCCGGGGCACCTTATTCAAATCACAGTTGAATGACACCCATTTTCCCTACCCTCGATTTTTAATTGCCATGGCAGTAATCAGTAACCCTGCCATTTCCTCATTGACGTCCAAAGTATCCCTAAGGCGGTCTAGGTAGGACTTTTCCTCCTCTGCCAGTTCACCATCGCTAGTCACCATATCGGCGGCCATTGCAAAGGCCGTTTCCCGTAGATCTGCTTCCAACACGGATCGGGCACCCACCAGTAATGCTTCTGGTCCAGGGCTTTCCAAAAGCTTCAGCACTCGTTCAAGCATATGCAGGCGAGCTACTTCGACGAGGGGCAAGAAAAGCAGCAAGGAAAACAGGTTGTCTCGCAGTATTCTTAGCTCTTCGTCAGTGGCGTACCCGTCAGCGGCCATCGCTGTGGTTAAAACAGCCGTGAAGGCTTCTGCTGGGCTGAGAGTTAGGGTGCCGCTTTCTTTTTTGGCGGTGGCGTTGCTAAAAAGTCCCATGGAACAAGCCTCACGTTTAGGTTGTAGACGGGTGTGCAGTGTGAAATGTGTAAATTGGGGTTAGATCGGCTGAAACTTACCTAGATCTACCAAGCAAAGGCAAGGGAGCGTTGAGCTGATATGTTGATTTTGGCTCCTTTTTCCTGGGTGCGGGGCGATCGCCACAGATTGTATTGTTCTTTATCTATGGTTTGTCGAGTTTGTAACGTTGCTTCGTCGGACTTGTCCTAAATACCGCATCTCGCAATGCTGCGTCGTGCTGTCTGATCTGTCGTCTCGTAGGATTATTGTGTGATGTCGTTAACTTTGCCGAAAACCATTGTTCTTTTGGGGTCTGGAGAGCTGGGTAAAGAGTTTGTGATTGCAGCCCAGCGCTTAGGTAACCGGGTTGTGGCGGTGGATCGCTACGCTGATGCGCCAGCAATGCAGGTGGCGGACCATGCGGAGGTTATTTCTATGCTTGACGGGGATGCGCTGGAAGCGGTGGTTACCCAGTACAATCCGGATTTTATCGTGCCGGAAATTGAGGCGATTCGCACCGATAAGCTTCAGGAGTTTGAAGACCGGGGCATTACTGTGATTCCCTCCGCCGCTGCGACCCATTACACGATGAATCGCGATCGCATTCGAGAATTGGCCCATTCAGACTTGGGCATTCGTACCGCCCGCTATGGCTATGCGGCCAGTGCCGATGAGCTGGTGGCGATTTCTGAAAAAATCGGCTTTCCCAACGTGGTTAAACCGGTGATGTCGTCTTCGGGGAAAGGACAGTCTACGGTGCGATCGCCGGAGGAAGTCATCGCCGCCTGGGACTATGCCACCGCCCAGGCACGGGGTGAGAGTTCACGGGTAATTGTGGAAGAATTTATCCAGTTCAATCTGGAAATCACCCTACTCACGGTTCGCCAGTGGGATGGTCCAACCTTGTTTTGTCCCCCCATTGGCCATCGCCAAGAACGGGGAGATTATCAAGAGTCGTGGCAGCCGGCCGCCATGGATCCGGTGCTGTTGGACTCAGCCCAAGCCCAGGCAAAAGCCGTCACTGACGCTTTGGGTGGCGCGGGGATTTTCGGCGTGGAATTTTTTATTACTGACACCGAAGCTATTTTTTCTGAGCTATCTCCTCGCCCCCATGACACGGGCATGGTCACGATGACCTCCCAAAACTTAAATGAATTTGAGCTGCACTTGCGGGCCATTTTAGGGCTACCCATCCCGGTGATTTCCCAAAGTGGTCCGGCAGCGAGCGCCGTGATTTTGGCCGATCGGGCGTCCGATTCTTCCGAGGCGATCGCCTACGGTGGCGTCAACCAAGCCCTGGCTGAACCGGGGGTGGATATGCGCCTATTTGGAAAACCCAGTACGCGTCCCCAACGGCGCATGGGGGTTACCCTAGCCCAGGGAAATACGGTGGATCAGGCGCGGCAGAAAGCAAAACAGGCCGCTGATGCGATCGCCCTAGAATTTATCCAGTCCTAAAAACCTTCACCGCTCGTTCTTACGTTTTATCGTCGATTGAATAAACACCAGCCAATTGAACGCAACTGGTGACGCGTCCCGGTTCTTTCTGCACACCTAAACAATACCCCTGCCCACCTAAACAACACCCCTCTCCGAACTTTCTTTGCCTTTACTCAGGGTTTGTTGTAGGGGGAGGTTGATAATAAAACTCGTGCCCTGATTGAGGTGAGACTCACAGTTTAAGGTGCCGTGATGGTTGTCGTGAATGATTTTTTGGCTAATTGAAAGCCCCAAACCGGTTCCTTTTCCCGCTGGTTTTGTGGTGAAAAACGCATCAAAAAGCTTTTGGCGTACCTGCTCTGGCATCCCTAATCCGTTATCAGCAATGGTTACGACCGCAGTACCGTCTTTTGCCATTTCCGTCGCGATAGTGATTCTGGGTAAGAAAGATCCGTAATAGAAACTACTTTGACCACCGCTGCCAGCATCGTTACTAACGGGATCTTCGCCATTTAAGCTTTCAGAAACTGAATTTTTATGGGCGGAATTTTCATATTCAATGCGTGCTCCCAGCGCATCGATCGCATTGGACATAATATGCATAAAAACCTGATTGAGCTGACTCGAATAACACTCAAAAAGCGGCAAGGATCCATATCTTTTGACGACCTCAATTTCAGGATAGGTTGCCCCCGCCTTCGTTCGATTTCTCAACAGTAACAGGGTGCTATCAATACCCTCATGGATATCCACACTCTTTAGGCTTGATTCGTCTAAACGAGAGAAGTTTTTGAGGGAGATGACAATGCCTCGAACCCGTTCTGAACCCAGTTTTATAGATCCAATCAAACCTGGTAAATCCTCTCGAATATCTTCAAGTTCTAGCTCCTCCAATTTATCTTTAATATGGGGAGGGAGCGTGGGATATTGCCCCATTAGAAGATCCGCTGTTCCTAGTAATGCATCCACGGAATTTTCTAAATGAAATAAGTTTCCATAAATAAAATTTATGGGATTATTGATTTCGTGGGCAATGCCAGCAACAAGCTGCCCCAAGCTAGACATTTTTTCGGATTGAACAAGCTGAACTTGAGTTTGTTTTAGATCCTCAAAGGCTTCAGTTTTTGCAACAACTTCCTTTTCCAACTCACTGGCGTCCGTAACTCGCCGAATAAGGGGGCGCAACAGCAGAATTGCCCCAGCGGTGGCTCCAAGGCTTAAAACCATCACCGACAGCCCCACAAAAATCAAGTCTTGGTTGACGGAAGCGTACAGCTCTTGCTCATCAATGCGTAACGCGCTAACCCATTTGGTATTAGGAATTGGCGCGAAGGCAATAACTTGATCTCCCTGCTGTTTTAGCCCCGTTTCCTTCTGGGCGATCGCCTGTTCCAGAACCGTCACCAAATCTTCTGGCAGCTCCTTAGCCTCGTCCTGTAGTTGAAAAAACGACTCTAAACCGTTGCCTTTTTCTTGAGCTAAAACCAAGTTGCCCGTTTCTCCCAATCCCCCTGACTTTGTAGCTATTTTTTCCAGATTAGATAGTTCAAAGATGGTAATGTCTGTACCAATTTCCTCATTAGTATCGGAAAAAATCGATGTCATAATCAGAATATAAAGCTCATCTTTAATGGAAATTGGACCAATAATAACCGGACCATTTCTCTGAGTTTCTAAAGTCCTTTTGAACTCAGTAGGCATCACCGTTCCTACTTGGGAAATAAGCTGTTTATTTCGATCAAATCGACTAATTCCCACCAAAAAATCAGTGCGCACTAAGGCGTCACCTAAGATTTTAGTGCTAGATGATTGGAGCTCTTCGAAGCTGGCATTTCCTTGAAGATATCGATCCAATAATTGATAGGCACGGGTGCGGCTGGCAACTTGTTCTGCAATGTCAACCTTACGGTTTAAGGACTGATTAACGGTGAAAATATGAGTGCTAAGGTTGCTTTGAAGGTCTTTTTCTCGACTGTCCTTAAGCTTCGTATAAAGGGGAACAACACTAACTAGAGCCACCAGAATACTGACCAAAAAGACTCCTCCGGCGGAATAGAAACTTAGATTACGTTGTAATCGGCTAGATCGGCTTGAGTCGGCGTTAGCTGCCATAGTCACTTTGAATCTGCAAGTTAAGCGAAGAGGCACCGTAAAAAACAAGCTGGAGTCGCTGCACTATTTTATTGAGAGCGCTTTCACTTGTTTCTTCGTACACCTCTGATGTAAATCTCTCATATCAAACTCTAACTTAAAGGGGGGGGATCGAGAAAAGGCGATACTAATCTTCTCCAGCTAGAGATGAGCCTAGCTAAAGTTATTAAGAATAGTCCTGAAGAATAGCGTGAATTTAACTTGGTTAACGAAATTTCAATAGGCCAATAGGGCGAATATGGTCACTCTGTTTCCATTAAGGACGCTTCAATGGGCGCTGAACTTAGTCGTTTGTGAAGGGTTGGCGCCAATAGCGCCGTCTGCGCCACATGCCAGTTATATAGTCTTTCTAAACTCTAATAGGACGCCTGGAAAAGCTTTTATGGTCGCTCTGTTTCAACA
>CALCTI010000384.1 GCA_937894105.1 uncultured cyanobacterium | reverse complement strand
TATTAGATCGCAGCACTGGCATTTAGATCGCAACGGTATGGGTTTAGCCTTCTAAAAGTTGACGGCAAGGGGCAAAACTACGGCGATGGTGGGGCGTTAGTCCCAGTTTTTTCAACCCATCGCGATGCTTAACGGTTCCGTAGCCTTTGTTTGAGGCTAAATCGTAGCCAGGATAATCCTGAGCTAAGTTCAAAATCAGGGAGTCGCGCCACTCCTTTGCCAAAATGCTGGCGGCGGCGATCGCCACCGACCGCTGATCGCCTTTAACCAAAGTTTCCTGGGGCACCGCAATCTGGGGAATTGCCCTATTGCCATCCACCCAACACAGGTCAGGCATTGGCTCAAGCCTGTTTACCGCCCGCCCCATTGCCAGCAGTGCCGCCTGCAAAATATTAAGCTGGTCGATTTCTGCAACCGACGCCGACGCCACCTGCCAGGCGATCGCCACCGACTGAATAATGGGCACCAGTCTCTGACGCTGGGAGGGGGACAGGGACTTGCTATCGCGCACCCCCGCTTGCTCTAGCTCCCTAGCTCCAGTGGCTGACACCACCACCGCAGCGGCAGCCACTGGACCCAGTAGGCACCCTCGCCCCACCTCATCCACTCCAGCCAAATATCGGCACGGGGGAAAGGGGAGCCAGCCGCCTTCAATCTCGTCGAGTCAATCGGAGGATGATCGCCGCCTCCGCCGCCGCCGAGGGGTGGCATCCCCAGCCGCCACTGGTTCCGGCGCACTATCATCAACACTATCCACATCAGGGCTATCAAAAGACGGGGGCGCAACGGTTGGACTATCGGACACTTCCGCAGGCTGCCCAAAAGCCTTTGCGACCTCCTCCGGCGAAACCGTTTCCGCTGGTTGGGTTTGGGTCCGGTGGCGAAGCTGAGGGGCTCCATTGGGTGTGCCGCCACTACGCCGTGATCGCCCATTGCTGCTTCCCCCACTGCGTCCATTGCTGCGTCCAGCACTGCTGCGCCGGCGCGATCGCGTGGGTGACGTTTCCTCAGCGTCCTCCAAATCACCGTCGCTCCCCGGTGCGCTATCATCACCTTCCTCCACGGTGGCATCGACCCCAGCGTCCGCCTCCACCGCCATAGACTCGTCGTCCCTTAGTTCTTCCGTATCCGCGCTACTATCCGCGCCCTGATTTTCACTATCCCCTGCCCCATTGACCCCGTTCTCCCCGGCCGCTGCCGGCAAGAAATCTTCGGGAGGCTCTTCCCCAGGACGCACCACCGCCACAATGGCAGTCTTAGGACGTTCCACAGGGGCTTCGCTCAATACCACCGGCGAAATTCCCATCCAGGCAAACACTTCCTGCTCATCATCCGTCATGGTTACCACCACCCGCTCCGGCGGCGTTACCGTCGTGCGCCGGCGATCGCGAGAGGGACGGCTAGACTCCTCTTCGACGGTGGGCTCTGGCTCTCCCTGGCGCTTGCTAGCGGGAATAGGGGCCGGAGTGGACCGGGATCGATCCGACGACGAGTCCGACTCTGAACGGGAATCGGAGCGCGATCGCCCTCGCCGAGACGAACTACCCTCATCGGGCTCTCCCCGACGGCGACGGCGACGACGATTGCCGCCGCTGTCGTTAGACGCCTCTTGGTAATTAGGATGATTGCTTAAATCCAGATCTTCCGCATCGCTAGCATCCGCCGCCGGATCCAGCCGCACTGGCAGCGACACCGGATTAGGCGTGGGCGAACCACCGCGCGATCGCCCACCCCGACGACCATTGCGACTGGGCAGACTGGACGATCGCTGTAGCTGGGGTACCCCCGGCGCATCCCCCGCTTCTACCCCCGGCAGCAAGCTCATGGGCTGCCCCTCATCATCAGGCAAACGCACCAAATGCCCCAAACCGCCACAGGTGGCACACGCCTGCCCAAATAACTCGTAAATATTTTGCCCCTGCCGCTTTCGAGTGAGCTCTACCAGCCCCAACTCCGACAGCTCCGCAATTTGTGGCCGCGCCTTATCCGTTCGCAGCGCCTTATCAAACTGCTCCAGCACCTGCATCCGATCCGCATTGGACTCCATATCAATAAAGTCCACCACGATCACCCCGGCCAAATTGCGCAGCTTCAACTGGTGGGCAATTTCCACCGCCGCCTCGCAATTGGTCCACAGCACCGTTTCCCGCGCCGTCGCCGATCGAGTAAAGGACCCCGAGTTAACATCAATAACCGTCAGTGCCTCCGTCGGCTCAATAATGATGTAGCCCCCCGACGGCAAATCTGCCCGTGGCTTCAGGGACTCACGAATCACCGAATTCACCCGGAAATACTCCAACAGTGGCGTCCGCTCCCGATGGTGATCCACCAGCACCTTATTGCCCGTATTCCAGCTACTCATACGCTGCTTCACCCGCTTCATCCCCGTATGGGAATCCACCACAATGCGGTTCACATCAGCGCTATACACATCCCGCAGCACCCGCTGCACAAAATCATCATCCCGATTAAGCAGCGCTGGAGCCCGCGTCCCCTGGGCATCCTGCTGAATTTCCTCCCACTGGCGCTGGAGATTTTCCAGATCCGCCATAATCGCCTCTTCCGGCACCCCTTCCGCCTCGGTGCGCACCAATAGCCCCATTCCCGCTGGCTTAATCAAAATCGCCAGCGCCCGCAGCCGATGCCGCTCGCTGTCCTTATCAATGCGTCGGGACAGGTTCACCCCCTGACCGTAGGGCAGCAGCACCAGATACCGCCCCGGCAATGTCACCTTGCCGGTCAGGCGCGGTCCCTTGTTACCCGTAGGCTCCTTCATAATCTGTACCAGCACCTTTTGTTGCGGCACCAGTAGCTCCGTAATGGACCCGGCGGATCGTCGTCGTCGTAGGGGACCCAAATCTGAAACGTGAATAAATCCGTTGCGCTCGGAATCGCCAATATTGACAAACGCTGCGTCAATGCCCGGCAGCACGTTCTCCACGACGCCGAGATAAATATCGCTCACCTGGTGGCTACCCTGAGCCACAATTAATTCCTGAACGCTATCCTCACTGAAAACCGCTGCGATGCGATGTTGCTCGGCGATAACAATTTGCTTCGGCATGAATTTCCTCAAAATTGGAGCGGTGCCGAGATCCGTCGCTGGTGAAATAACCCTGGATTTGCAAGGCATTTTTCTTAAATGACCTTGCTTTTAGTCTTGTGCCTAACCTTGCGATCGCCCTAGTTTGACGAATCACACAAACTGAATTACTGGACCAAGAAAACGTAACTTAGCCCAACAGAACAGTTCACACAGAAGCAAGGAACACAAACCCTAATGGGGAGAACCAGCGATACCTACAGGGATCTGGCAACCATAGTTAAAAAGAAAAGTGAAAGACAAACATCAAAAGCTGTGAGCCTATTTAAAGCGGTATCGTCACAGTGACACCATTAACAGCGACATCATTAGCGCTGCACCAAGGCAATTTCTCTACAACGGCTTCAAGAACCAACCTTCGACAGTGCTTCGAACCATCTCGAAACACTCCCATTTCCAATGGCATTCAGATTAACAAAAGTAAGCAACAACATTACCAGCACAAGTCGAAAACACAGCAGCGTAATACCGCATCATTGTTTTTGACTCGCTCCGATTATTCCCTGGCGTTTCTTTAAGTGCCAAAAGTTCAAAGGCTATTTGAGAATCTTAGAAAGTCCTGGATTTATCTCTAGCAAGTTATAGCAATACCCAACAACAGCTTTCATTGCTGTCGCTGAGGGAGATAACAGGATCTTAGATTGTCGCTCTAGTAGGCGTGGAGCGAAGTACAAATAGCACTAAAAAACTTCCGGAAACTTAAAAATCGTGCCAAACAGCACCGCTACTCTAATCATTGAATAAGGGCACTGTTGGATCGTCGTTTCACTCCTTTGGAAAATCGCCCTGCGCGCCGTCTTAACCAAACGGGCAAGGTACCTTCAGAGGTAAGCACACCACAACAGCTTTAGTTAAAAGCATTAATTCAACCTTACAGACACTTCTATTAGATCAGAAGCTGTTAGATAAGAATTTAAGCAATTGTCCTTGCTGTGGCGATGCAAAAACTGAGCCGTCACTACTCCTAGATAGACCACGTTGTGAATTACATCTAGGTTTTCGAGCAGCTTGGCTAATATTGTAACAGTATTGATTCCCAATGGCACCGCTGACTGACGAATTGGCAACAATGGCTTCGGGATTCGTGTTCGCAGCGTTGCTGAGATGATGCAGGTCCCATTGTCCCCAATTCACCCCACTCTCAGTGCGCATCCCTACGGCTCGGCAGTGTCTGCTTGCTCAGCCAGCTATTTCACGGGCTTTCTTGCATGACTCGAAAGGCTCGAGAGCCTCTCGAGCCAGACAAAAGATACTTTAAGGTGCTTGGAGGAACTCGGCTATGCTCAGCTCTCTAAGCTCACCTTATTGTGCGAATTTTTATTTTCATGCAAGAGTCTTTATTTTCATGCAAGAGAGCAATCAATATCTATGGCCACCTTATCTCGTCAAAGCCCATGCTCCCTGAAGCCTCTTCCGTGGGGTGGTTATATGGCTTACCTTAGACGCCGTGTGTGTTATTCACTGCTCCCCTTGGCTAATTGACGATGTCGACGCCAGTCACTGATGGTTTTCCAGGCAATGATCGTCCCCACAATTAGCCCGGTCAAAATAAATAGACCTGACCCCACCACCAAAAGCTGATCTCCCACAGAGAGGTTTTCAACGGCACCGGGGTTGCTGAACCATCGTTTTTGCATTTCAGCGGAGCCGAAAATCTTAATCAAGAGAAGCGGCGTTAAAACAAATCCGTTGTGTAGCCCGTGACCGAGAACGGCCCAAAGGAATCCGTAGCGCAGCCGCAGAAAGCCCATCCACAGGGCGAGGATAGTTTGGGGAAGGACCAATATGGGCAATAGCTGCCACACTTCCTGTTCGTAGTTGGTGATGTGGATTGCGCCGAAGAGGACGGTGCTCAGGTAGAAAATTACCCTGGGATAGCGGCGGTAGAAGTTTTCTAGCTTTTTTACCTTGGGGGGCGATCGCCACAGGTAAACATTCAGCGCCGTTAGGGCGGCAATGGTTAGACCGAGGGTTGTTCCTGTGACCTGGGCGGCGATCGCCATTAGACAAAAAATAATGGACGCCGGCAGCGCTAAGTTAACCGCCGTGGGACGCAAAGGCAGGCGAAAAATAATTTCTTCAACGGTGGGCAAAATCACCACGGTTAAGGCGAATAGCCACCATGGCGATAGGTCAGTAAAAAACTCTGGGTTGGCATTGCTGTCTTGGACACCCAGGGTCCCGATAATAATGCCGGCTGCAAAAATCGGCAGCAAATGCAGGCTGTAAAGCCGTAGGGACTGTTTGCAGGTTTGGGACAGGGGCAGGGGTTGAGCCGAGCTGGTTAAAAGGGGCGATCGCAAAAACGCCAAATATTTCCCCAGCAAACTTCCCGGGCGAGTTTCCGAAGGATTGTCAGACGCAGAAGCCGTAGCAGTGTTTTCAGAGCCGTCAGCCATAGTTACCAGGGTTTAAAGCGCTTGCCTATCTCCTTAAGTTTACAAATTTAGCCCTGACTTTTCCGCTACCCAGTCAGCGGCCTACATTTTGCCAAGCATTGCCGTTAGCCAAAACAAACCGTCCACGGCCAAAGTATTTAAAACGGCTCCAGCAAAGACCCACGCTGCCACCTGACGCGATCGCAATGCCACGCCGCCTGCGATCAACAATGTGGAAGCGCAAACCACTGCCCTCCCAAAGCCAGACAGGGTATTCATCTGAATTAAAGCGTCGGTCAAAATAGGTGCGATCGCGCTGGGGTCCACCTGCATTACCCGCTCCCAATAGGGAATTAAGTCCACGGACCAAAAATAAGCATCGGTGACGGCGGTACCCAACAAGGAGCCCAAGTAAAACCAGCTTCCCAAACGTCCTCGTCCCATCCACAGGCACCCTAAGGCAATGGGCAGTCCTAAGGATTCCAAGGGCAGGTGCAGTATCGGATCCCAGCGAAACCAGCCCCAGTAAACGGCACCGGCAAACCAGCTCAGGCTAAAACCAAATAAAATATCCCCCCACCATTTGCGCTGGTCTTGGCGATCACACCACCAGGCTAAACCCAACCATCCCAACGTTAGGGTCAGCGCGGTAATGGGATAGGTCCGCACCAGGGGCGCTTCAAGAAATACTGGACCGGATACTAAAAATGCGCCAATGGCTAACCCTTGCCAGCGGGTTGGCTCTGGGGCGATCGCTTCAGCAGACTCAAAGGGCTCTGGCAGCATCGTTGACTCCGTTACCAAGGGCGGCGCTTCGGTAACGGAATCGGCATAAGACACAGGACTACTGGAATTATTGGTGTTATCAGCGTTTGCTTTATTCGCTGCTTGATCTGACATAGCAGATGTTGGAATCATGCGTTCTGCTGCCAAAACTAGCAACCCGGAGAAGGAAGAGGACAGGGAAGATCGATACACAGCGTTTGGTGATTCAAATCCTACAGGCTTTAGCTGTTTACGAGATGAGAATTTTCGGCTGTTTTCTGAAATTTTCTTTAGCTTTCTTAACATACCATAGGACTTCCTAAGGGTTGGCGAAGGAAGTGCAGTACTCCGATGAGATTCCGATAAAATAGCGGGCGGCAAGATTACGGCGGCGTTAGGGGCGATCGCTACGAGGATCTGGAAAATAATGTTGGGGTCTGTGCCGAAGGGGACGTGGAAACGTGGCGATGAAACGTTCGATTAACCAGGGTTGATCCACAGAAAATTTTAAGAATCGTTTCGCGATGCTCGGTAAGACGTCGGGTTCAGCAGTAAGGATTAGGGGTGTCCGGCTCAGGGAATTAGGATTCACGGAATTGAGCCCCGAAAAATTAAGGCTCGGGCAGTCAGGGTTTGGACAATCAAGGTTAAGAGAGTCTCGTAAGAATGAATCAATACGGTGGTGGAGTCGGACGGTGGATGCTGTGGGCTTGGGTTGGTCTGGGATTGGGATTGGGAATATTGGGACACCATGATGGGGCCGTTGCCGCCAGCGTTGGCGGTGAGGGGCCCTTAAGCCAGGTGGGATATATAGAAGGAATTGTTTTGGGGTTGACCCAGGGGCTGACGGAGTTTTTGCCTATTAGCAGCACAGCCCATTTAAAGGTGGTGCCGGTGGCGTTGGGGAAGGGTGACCCGGGGGTAGCGCTGACGGCGGTATTGCAGTTGGGCAGCGTAGCGGCGGTGTTGAGTTATTTCCGCGAAGATTTATTGAATTTGATGCGGGGGACGAAAATGGCAATTACCAAGCAGAATTATCAAAATCGAGATTTCCGCATTACATTGGGAATTCTTTTGGGTACGGTCCCTATTGTAATCGTCGGATTATGTATCAAGTTTTTTGTAACTGATTTTGATAATTCGCCCTTGCGCAGCATTACGTCGATCGCGATCGCTTCAATTGTAATGGCGGTGCTGTTGGCGCTGGCGGAGCAGTTGGGCTGCCGGGAGCGAGGCTATGGGCAGTTGAATTTGCGGGATGGGGTTTTGATCGGGTTTGCCCAGGCGTTGGCGGTGTTCCCAGGTGTG
>CALCTI010000383.1 GCA_937894105.1 uncultured cyanobacterium | reverse complement strand
GCATTGGGGCGGTGGTCTGTATTGGGCGGGGCTTAACCCTGGCGACGGTGGACGGGGTGAGGGGTGTTGGGGGACAGGTGGCAGGCTTTGCTGATGTGGGTTGGCCGACGGAAGGAGGAGATACTGAGGCATTAAGTGATCGCGTTGTGGCGGTGCTGGAGGCGGCGATCGCGTCCTCTGATCAGCCAACGGTGCTGGTAAATCTGGTGGGACCGGCAGTAGATGGGCTCGGCATTGTACGTCAGCTTGTGGGGGAATTTCAACGGCGAGGGTATTGGCCTATGCCGATGACTAATCCTCCCAATGTGACTCCTCCTATTGCCAACAGGAACGGATCGTCTAACCGTGACCTTAACGGTGCCCCCAAAAGAGGACTAAACAATCGGCGAGACAATCGCCTGGACTCGTCAGCATCTTTGCCAAAACCTGAGTCTATATCTGAGGCGAATTCTGACGGTTTAGCGGTCACCCAAACGGCGCTGAAAACGTCACAAGCAGAGCCCCAAATAACGTCAGAAATAAAGCCCCACCCAAAACCACATTTCCAACAACCCCAAACACCACAGCAAACGTTTAACCTTCCTTCTCCGTCTTTTAACCTAAATCCTTTAAAGTACCGACGGCATTGGCCTAAGTTAGTGATTCACTGTTCTAATTTAGATCGTGAAGGGTGTCGGTCCCTTGTGGAGCCTTACCCCATTTGGCTGGCGGAAACGATCCAGTCGGCGGTGGAACTGGCGGTGGATATTAGCGCTTTGGCTAAAGTGAAATAATTTCAGCGCAGTTAGTGTTGGGCGCAATTAGTTTAGATGCGCAATGTTTTTTTAGTGCGTCGTTTGGTAGTGATGCAACGTAATGTAGGCCGATCTTTAATCTATAGAAGATTCAAGCTTTTCGACATTGAGTGACCATCACATTGCATCACTACCCGTCGTTTAAATCGTTTAAAGAAGATAGACAACAGCAGGACGTATAACCTTCTGCAATCCTGCGACCTATGAAACTTACTCCTGATTGCAAGGTTATTATCCAAGGCATTTCCGAAGCGGCTGGACGATGCCATACTCCCCTAATGCAGCGCTACGGTACTCAAATTGTGGCGGGGATTAGTCCGGGGGATGGGGGCACCACGGAGGCGGGGGTGCCGGTGTTTGATTTGGTAGAGGAGGCGATCGCCACGGGGGGGGCGGGGGATACGACGGTGGTGTTTGCCCCGGCTTTTCGGGCAGTGGATGCGGCGTTGGAGGCGATCGCGGCGGGAATTCGTCAGGTGGTGCTCACTTCGGACGGGGTACCGCCCTTGGATATGGTGAATTTGGTGCGTAAGGCGGAGGCGACGGAAACCCTGGTGGTGGGCCCCAATTGTCCTGGGATTATTGTGCCCGGTCAGTTATTGCTGGGTATGCACCCGCCGGAAATGTATCAGCCGGGATCGGTGGGGATTGTGAGCCGCAGCAGTAGTTTGACTTTTGAGGTGGCGCGATCGCTGACAGCGGTGGGGTTGGGACAATCCATTGCTGTTTGTGTGGGACCCGACCTAGTGGTGGGGTCGTCCCTGCGCCAGTGGTTACAAATTTTGGACGAAGATGAGACCACTGAAGTGATTGTGCTGATTGGGGAGGTGGGCAGCGATAGTGAGCTGGTGGCAGCTCGGTATATTGCTGGGGCGATCGACAAGCCAGTGGTGGCTTACGTGGCGGGACAGTTTGCGCCGAAAAAATGGGGGATGGGGCACGCCGACGCATTTATTGCTTCACGGTTAATTAGTGTCTGCGCAGGACAGGTGCCCTTGGACTCTATCGAAGATGCCTTTTGTATATCTAAAGCCCTCTGTTTTAATCGACCCTCCGAGATTCCCGCCACCGTGAACAACCTGCTGCAATAAACAATCCGTTGAAATAAGCAGCAGGTTGTGCAATGGGCAGCGGCTGAAATAGGCAGCGACTGGTTAAAAAACGGCGTGACAAACCATTAGCGACGCTATAATGCCCACCCCATCGGCGAAAAGCCCCACCGGAACCGCATAGCCACTGCGCAAAATGCCCACGCTGCCGAAATACACCGCCAACACATAGAAGGTGGTATCCGTGGACCCTTGCATGGTGGACACCAGGTTGGCGAGAAACGAATTGGGGTCGGTGTTGACAATTTCCGACATCACGCCAAACGCGCCGCTGCCGGACAGGGGGCGGATAAGGGCCATGGGCAACGCTTCGGCGGGCATACCGATCAGGTTAGTGACCGGCGACAAGACAGTGACCAACAAATCTAGGGCGGTGCTGGCGCGGAACATCCCGATCGCCACAAAAATCGCCACCATAAACGGAATCACCCGTACCGCAATTTCGAAACCTTCCTTGGCTCCTTCCGTTAATGCCTCATAAACCCGCACGCCGCGAAAATAGCCAAATAGCAAAAAGCCACACACCACCATGGGAATTAGCCAATTGGAAACGCTAGCAAATCCCGCCAGGCTAAACACGTAGGGCAACCCTCGGCGACTAAGCTGAAGTCCCAGCGCTCCTAAAAACGCCACAACTAAACCGCCAAAAATAATATTTCCCAGCCATCCGGGGCGATCGCCCGTTAAATTGCCCGTTAAATCGCTACTCATATTGGGCGGAGAATCGTCCTCCTCCAAAGCTTCAGCGTTGGCATTGGTCTCAATAGTGTCAGCCGCGATCATTTGGGATTTGCGGCGACCCGCCATCCACTTTGCTCCAGCGATCGCCGCCGCTGTAGAGCACGCGGTAGCAACTAGCGAGGGCAACACAATAGCAGCGGGATTATCAGACCCAGCACTAGCTCGCACCGTGATCACCTCGATCGGCAGCAGAGTCACCGACGACGTATTAATCGCCAAAAACAAACACATGGCATCGGTCGCCGTCCCCTTCGCCGGATTGAGCCGATCCAACTCTTTCATGGCTTTTAATCCCATGGGCGTCGCCGCATTGCCCAACCCCAAGGCATTGGCGGAAATATTCATAATAATTGCCGACATGGCCGGATGCTCCGCTGGGACCTCGGGAAATAGGCGCACCATGATTGGTTTGATGGCTCGGGCGATCGCCGTCATCATCCCCGCCGCCTCGGCCACCCGCAATAGCCCCAACCACAACGCCATCGTCCCCACCAAACCGATCGCCAACTCCACCGCACTGCGCGCCGACTCAAAAGACGCCTCGGTAATGGTCTTCATATTGCCGCTGTAGGCCGCCACCACCAGCGCCGCCGTCATCAAAAATAGCCAAATGGGATTTAACGGCGACGGTGACGATTTTGTCTTAGTGTCCTTGCTTTCAGACTCAGGATCGGAACTTGGAGCAGTCATAGGCAGCAGTGCAAATTAAGAAGAACTTACGCAAAGTTACCGAAGCTGACGATGGCACGTGGCAATGCGCCAGCAAGATTTAACAATTACCTGAATATTTTTTACCAGTATTTAATTCCAGCACCTATTTACCGATATCTGCAAGCCTCAACTTAAAGTGGCACCACCTCGGGAAAATTCAATAGCACCTGCTTATCCATTGAATCCCTAAGTCAAGAGCCGTAAGGGTTTCAGCCCCTAACCTTGTTTGTTCTTAAAGGGCACGTACTCCTCACTGCATAAGGCTTCTGGAGATTAATTGATGACACGCCCTATATCTTTCGAGTAATTTTTAGCCATTTATTGACAGCGCCCTTGACTAGTGGACCCAATTCCGCAACCAGTAATCACAAAACTGCGCTGCAGCTCTATTGACCTTCTTTTGCTCTCCTCGCTTCATCTTGTCCTTATAAAAGAAGCTTTAAGAAAGATTAATTAACTTTACTTAATTGCCCATTAAACATCGATTACTAAAAACGATGCTCAATGTTTATGTAGTTTAGTAAACTGATTCTAGTAGGTAGAAATTCCTAGCGCTGTTATCTAAGTTCACGTCGCGTCTTTACCTGTCGCGTCCGCTGATCATCAAAAACAGGCAAAACCGACGAACTCAGCTCTGGCCGGCACAAGGCCAGCTCCTCATGGAAACCACCTTCCCGTGGCTAACAGCCATAATTCTGCTGCCCCTTGTGGCCGCTCTTCCGATTCCTCTATTTCCCGAAAAAGGCAGTAGCGTCCGATGGTATGCCCTCGGTGCCGGCCTTCTAGATTTTGTCCTAATTCTTTACGCATTTCTCAACCACTACGACTTTGGAAATGCTGACTTCCAGCTTGTGGAAACCTACGGCTGGATTCCTCAAATTGGCTTGAACTGGTCTGTGGGTACCGACGGCGTTTCCACACCACTCATCTTGCTAACGGGTTTAGTGACCACCCTTGCCTTGGCGGCGTCTTGGAAAATCGACAAACGCCCAAGGCTTTTCTACATGATGATTTTGGCAATGTACTCCGCTCAGATTGGTGTATTTGCCGCTAAGGACCTGTTGTTGTTCTTCATCATGTGGGAGCTAGAGCTAGTTCCCGTTTATTTGCTGATTGCTATTTGGGGCGGAAAACGACGTCGTTACGCTGCTACTAAGTTCATCCTATATACGGCACTGGGCTCACTGTTTATTTTGGTTGCCGCCTTCGCCATGGCGTTTTACGGCGACACCGTCACCTTCGACATCGCCACGTTGGGTTTGAAGCAATACCCTCGCGCTTTGGAATTGTCCCTATATGCCGGCTTCTTGGTTGCTTATGCGGTGAAGCTACCAGTATTTCCCCTACATACCTGGCTACCTGATGCCCACGGCGAGTCTCCCACTCCGGTATCCATGCTTCTGGCAGGCATTCTGCTTAAGATGGCTGGCTACGGCATGATTCGGATGAACATTGAGATGTTGCCCAATGCCCATATGGCGTTTGCACCGGTGTTGGCAGTTCTCGGTGTGGTGAATATCGTTTACGGAGCTTTGAACGCCTTTGGTCAGCGCAACCTGAAGCGTCGTATTGCTTACTCCTCTATTTCCCACATGGGGTTTGTGCTGCTAGGTTTGGCAGCCTTTACGGAGTTGGGACTGAGCGGCGCGATGTTGCAAATGGTGTCCCACGGTTTGATTGCAGCGGCGATGTTCTTCCTGGTGGGCGTTACCTATGAGCGCACCCATACTTTGGACATGGACGATATGGGCAGTATTGCTCAGAAGATGCCTCGCACCTTTGCTCTGTTGACTATGGCGACGATGGGATCTTTGGCGCTGCCAGGAATGAGCGGCTTCGTTGGTGAGATTACGATTTTCCTTGGTTTTGCATCCAGTGAGGCTTACAGCGTTACTTTCCGAGCTGCGGTAATAGTTTTGGCGGCGGTTGGTGTGATTCTCTCGGCGGTTTATCTGTTGTCCATGCTGCGGGAAATTTTCTACGGAGCGGAGAGCGAAGCTTTAGTTGATACGAATTGGATTGATATCCGTCCTCGCGAGTTGGCGATCGCAATGTGTTTGTTAGCACCCATCGTGGCGATCGGTATTTATCCGAAACTAGCAACCAATATTTACGATGTGAAAACCGTTCAGGTAGCGTCTCGGATGCGTACGTCTTTGCCGGTGGTGGCACAAGTCAAGCAACCGTTCTACTCCGCTGCAATGAATGCTCCTCGTTTGGCTGAGTTGCCTAATGATGGTTCTCTGACTGAGTAAGGATAATGGCTCTATCAGCTCTAACGTAAGTCTGAAAATTGTGCGGGTGCGACATAAAGTTGCACCCGCTTTTTTATGGCTATAGTTGGCTCAATATAGTCCTTCTAAACTCTAATAGGACGCCTGGAAAAGCCTTTATGGTCGCTCTGTTTCAACACAAGATGCATCAATAGACGCTGAAGATTTAGGCTAAGTCGTTCATCCTTCGCCGTTCGCGAAGCTTTGGCGAGACCGATAGTGTGGTCTTAGCTGTACACTATTGCGCTAAATGTCCCATCAAGTGAATGTCCTACATCAGTGGCAATTGACTATAAAACACAAGATACGTTTAGATATTTTGCCGGACATGAGAGCGGTGAGCTTAGAGGATGTCTGAAAAGTCTTGAATGTGACTCATCTCGTCGTGTGCTGCAACGAAGAAATGAGGCATTGAGCTCTCTTGGCACAGCTTTTGGTACTAGGTTGAGGTATCCGATTGGACTTTTCAGACATCCACTTAGGTTTTGGGCAGGCTCAATAAAACACAAGACACGTTTAGATATTCTGCCGAAGTTAAATCCACGCTCTTCGACCTTCTTCAACTTTGCTCAAAACACTGCGCTTCCACAAGCTCAGCGCTTACTACCGACTGTCTCGTTAATTAATGAATTGACTGTATTGCCCGTGTGCCGCCTAGCATCTGATTTCTGGGAAGCATATTTTGAAGACCACCCTTGATTCAAGTAGAAAATTTTGACACAACCAACTTGAGCCGAAACCCGCACTATAGGCTTTCGACAACGCTTCGCGAGTGACGACCCTTAGTGTTCCTTGAGATGCCTTTTGTTTCGGCGAAGAGACTGTAAATAGATTGGCTACCCTAGTGCAGCGTCAAGGGCAAGAATTAGGATTTCTTTTTTCTGTAAGAACTATTTCGTCATGCCCTCAGCAATCGTCAACCCTAAAATTTAAAGCTGACGCAGCACTAGGTTAGCGACTTCCTAAGTCGTCTTCTATTTCCATTAAACGCGCGTTTGGGTTTTGAAATCGTTGCCAACGTTTAAGGAGTTGCTTTGGCAACAGCGATCGCGATCGCCCCCACTGCTGCTGAGCGAACAGCAACAAGAAATAAATCAACCCTAAATATCCCACCACCAGAACAACGATCAGTGCTGATGAATCTTGATAGCGCACCATCACGCCCATATTACTGGGAATACTTCTACCTAAAATGCCACTGCTAACGCTGCCAAAGCTACTTTTTAAAGCGCCACACAAATTACTAATCAAGCCACTATATAAATTGCCGCCAGCCCAGAATCCCGTCATAATTTATCTCCAACTACCTGTAAACCAACCCGCCAAAATCCATGGCTCTACCAACGGCAAGCCAGGACCACAAGCCCACGCCTAGAAATTTGAATTAACCAACGCCCAAAGCTTACAAGCCCGCCAGAACATATAAGCTTTCCCTGCTAGCTGATCAAGAAAAACTGCCCGAACAGCTCCCTTTTAGTACCCGCGTTTCCAGTAACATCACTGATAACGATAGGAATCAGAAGGTTTTCTCAATCACCTAAAAAGGATGATTGCAATTCAAATTTAAAATTTAGTCAACAACTGACCCTAAAGCTATTGCCCAGTGGCCACCTGCTAAAACCTGAAACCAACGCCACAGTATTAACCCCTGACATCAACCCCAGCAAGCACCAACACAACGTGCCAAAGCACAATTTACGTGGGTGAATATCTCAGCCAGCAGTGCCGGTAATGGCAGCTAACCAATTTGAACTTAGGAAACTTAAACTAACTTAGGCAACAACTGCACCTGCCAAAGTATCCCTTGCAACCAAGCTCAACTTTAGGCTCTACAAAAAGTAATATCAACACGTCCATTCTTCGCGAACATTCCTCAAACAACGTCAACTTCCCGCGCCACTTTCACCACAAATGGGTCAAAGTCTAAACGAATCATTAATGCTGACCCTGTAAGAATTGCGCTCACTGAAACCGAGTGAAAGCCCTTCGTTCTATGTATTTAAGATCCCTGTTTTCAGAATAACACTGCTTTTTCAAAAAAGATTGATATTTACAGGTAAAGATTTGAATAAGTTAGGTTTGTATTTCAAACGCATATTATTTTGCCAAATCTCAGTCTGTTCTTGTTTGAAAGCCGTCGAAATCAATGGTTGCCTACTCAGTGATTGGTCAACAAAGGTAAACATCTTTGACTCGGTATTTTTGCCTATTAGATGGCGAGGCGCTTAAAATATTCGTAACTACCTAACAAGACTTTTCAATATTGTCTTCGGCTATGTTTTGGCGATGTTACTTAGGGATGCTAGTTGACAGTATTTTAGGCGTACTCTTCTTCCTCTTTATGTTCGGATTATGGTCGGGTTCTCAGTACAGGGACAAAAGTTTTAAAACCTGATCAAACTCACGGTGCCGTAGGG
>CALCTI010000382.1 GCA_937894105.1 uncultured cyanobacterium | reverse complement strand
GGCTGAAACCCTCACGGCTACTGACTTTGAGATTTAAATGATGACAGCCCCTAGTTTATGCCCTAGTTTATTGACGATCGCGCGATGGCTCAGATTCTAGGTTGGGCAGGATTTCGCTTAGGGGGAGGCGCGATCGCCGACCAAAGCCATACGTCCGCAGCCAAGTCTTTAGGGCACCCCAGCGATTTTCTAATCCGGGCAAATACACCCAGTGAACCCCCAGCCACATGGCCCAAGCCAGGAATCCAGAAAAGGAAATCCCCGCAATTTTGCCCACCCCAAGATAGCCGCCCACGATCGCCAACCGCCCTTTATTTAAATAGTTAAACGGGCGAAGGGGCTTCCCATCGATCTGGCGGCGAATATTGCGAGCCACCACCACCCCCTGTTGTAGGGCGGTGGGTGCCACAGCGGGGGCTGGCTCCGACGGCTTGCCACTGGCGGATCCATCGTCAATGGACACATCGCCGATGGCATAAATCTGGTCAAAGTTGCGACTGCGCACCTGCAACGTGGATCGAATTTGTAGTCGCCCTTGGCGACCGACGCCCAATTCTGTGGATAATTCCGGCACGGCCGCCGAGGTGCCCGCGGTCCAAATTACCAGGTCGGCGTTGATCAGGCGATCACCCGCAATTTTCACCGCCTGGTCCGTCACCTCCTGCACCCGCGTCCCCATCCACATAGTTACCCCGATGCGCTCCAGCCGCTGCCGCGCCGCCTTCCCCAGCCGGGGCGCAAACTCTTGCAGCATTTCGTCGCCGCCGTGGATTAAATGAATGGTCATTTTTTTCCCCAGCAGCCGCGCCCATTCCGTCAGCGCCCCGGACAGCTCCGCCCCAGTAGTGCCGCCGCCCACGATCGCCACTGAGGGGGTGTAGGTGGGTCCCGCCTGGGTTAAACATTCTGCTAGGCGCTGGCGCAGGGCGATCGCCTGTTCCAAGGTGCCCATGGGCATGGCGTACTGACGAGCACCGGGCACATTGGCAATTTGCGGCTTAGCGCCCGTGGCTAACACCAAAAAATCGTAGGGCAGCGTTCCCTGGTCCGTCACCACCTGGCGGGCGTCAAAATCTACCCGTTCCGCCGTCGCCGCCATCACCCGCACCCGATCCGGTAGGTGAGCTTTCGGCTGGGCGATCGCAAAATCGGGATCTAAAATTCCCGTAGCCACCTGATAAATCAGCGGCGTAAATACGTGGCGTCCACGGCGGTCCACGAGGGTAATCTCCAGGCGTTTATCCACCGACAGGGACTGGGCCGCTTGAAATCCGCCAAAGCCAGCGCCCACAACAACAACTCGGTAAACGGATTGATTGGTAACCATCTAGGACGTCAATGTTTCAAATAAACTTGCTTCGAGACTTTGCGAGACTTTGCTTAGGGAGATACAGACGAAATTCCACACAATCTTAGGAGTCAGAAGAACGAGGGTGCTGAGGCGATCGCAATTCTCCGATAAAAGTAACAAATAAAAAAGACAAATCCGACGATAATGACACAATAAGAGCAGCCTGTTTTCGTTCCCCTTCCCCCGTGAATCTTGCCATGGATGCGTGCTCCTCCATTCCGCCCCCCTGGACCGAAAAGGCTGTTCACGCCATAGGATTTCGATGTCCAACCTGTCAGGAAGCTCCCGCTAAAGCTCAGCAAGTTTGGTTAAACCGGCGATCGCCCGTTTTTACCGATAATTACAAGCGAAAATGGCAGGAATTTTATAACTGTGGGTGCGGCTGTGCCTGGTGGGGCTGGAGTAATGAACGACCGCCAAACGAATTTGCAGATCGGGATAATTTAGAGGAACTGGGGGGCGATCGCGATTTACCCGACAGTAATTTACCTAATAATTATCGCGACCCATTTTCATAATTTTCCCTGGGGTTTTAACCCCTACCCTCTGAGTCTTTGTTTAATCGAATTGAAATCGAACTGAATCAGGATTCCATGGCTCATCCAATTAAATGTCAATGTGGTTATATTCAGGGCACTGTGGCGGCACTGGAACAGGCAACCCGAATCAGATGTTATTGCAAAGACTGTCAAGCTTTTGCCTATTTCCTAGGAGATGCTGGCACAATTTTAGACAGCAACGGTGGAACAGATATTGTTCAAACTTCTCCTAGCAACATCACGTTTTTCCAAGGAACTGATCGCTTAGCCTGTGTTCGACTAACGGAAAAAGGCATGGTTCGCTGGTATGCAAACTGTTGTAGAACGCCGATTGGCAATACGTTACCCAGCCAAAATTTCTCTTTTGTGGGAATCGTTCATAACTGTTTGGAATCGTCAGAAAGGCAGCTTAATGATTTTGTGGGTGCCACTGGCGCCCAGATCAACACTGAATCAGCAGAGGGCGATCCCAAACCTAAATCCTTCGGGATTCTGCCCATCATCGGGCGCAACATATTGAGGATGATTAAAGATCGCGTCAACGGGAACTATAAGAAAAATCCGTTCTTTGTGTCAGAAACTGACGAGCCAATTTCTAAGCCCCAAATATTAGAGGAAGAGAATTACAACGCATTGTAAAGTGCGTAAAAACGTACCGATCTAAAGATTAGACTACTTTTTCGGTGCGTTCTAGGCACCTTATCCGAATTATTTCTCTTGCTCAACAAAGTTAGCGATCGCCTGAACAAAATCCGATCCATACTTTTCTAATTTGCTACGACCCACCCCTGGCATCTCTGCAAAATCGGGCAATGTTGTGGGTTTTTTGTTTGCCATTTTTCGTAAGTGAGAATCGTGAAAAACCACAAAGGGTGGCACGTTTGCGGCGTCAGCCAACCGTTTTCTCAGGGATCTTAACTCTTCAAATAATAATTCTGCCCCCGCCGCCAGTTCCTCAGAATCCCGCCGTCGCCGAGGTTCTTCCACTTCCACCTTGGGCGGCACCGCCACCATCACGGACCGCTGCTTCCGCATCACCTGCCAACTTGCAGCATTGAGCTTCAAAATTCGATAGCCGTCGGTGGTCTCGCTAACTAACCCTTGGTGGAGGAGCGATCGCCCCAACAATTGCCATTGATCCGCCGTTAAATCCCGACCAATATCATAGGTGGATAGCTCATTGTGGCGATTTTGAAGAATACGTTTATCCTTCGATCCTCGCAGTACTGAAATAATATATTTTGACCCAAACCGTTCACGACATCGAGCCACACAGGACAAAAACTTTTGCGCCGGAATACTCCAATCTTCAATGGGCTTTGGGTTTTTACAATTATCACAATTGCCGCAGTTTCCAACGAAATCTTCACCAAAATATCCTAACTGAATCGTTCGTCGACAGACGGTTCCTTCCGCATAATCTAAAACCTGCTGAAGCTGTTGCCGAGCAATCCGTTGCTCATCTTCATCGGGCTTTTGCTGAATAATATATTCAATGCTGCCAACGTCACCAGATCCTAAATAAAGGA
>CALCTI010000381.1 GCA_937894105.1 uncultured cyanobacterium | reverse complement strand
TGTTTCACACCATTTTAAAAGCACATAGCGCCACTGTTCCGGTGATGGTAGCTGGAGCTTGAGCTGGGCGCTCGCACTATTCAACCCTGCAGGAAGGTTGAAATGGTGCTCCAAATCTAAGGAAAGGCTGAGAGACAACATACCCTTGATCTCGGGCTGAATTAAAAGCTGGCGGGCGGTACTGTGCACGCGTGCCAAGGCTAAATCGAGCGCCACCGGCTCTGGCAGATGGGCCACTTGGGGATCGATCGCCATGGCTAGGTTTAAATCGCGATTTTGAAACAGGGTGAGGTAAAAGGCTCTTAACGCCGCTGGTTTAAGGGGCAGGGCTTGCAACTCAGCCGTAGAAACTTTTTGATCAAGCTGCTGCAAAATGCTTTGAATTTTTGGGGTGTTGGTAACGGCGCGGTCAATTTCCTGTTTTAGGGCAATCAGCAGGCTATCGGGGCGCGGCAGCATTTCCACCACTAGGGCGATCGTTTCTCGCCAGCGGAGGGTAAACACTCGTTCGGCTAACCGTTGGGCTAGGCGATCCACGGGGGTTTGGGCACGGGATTGTTCGGGATGATCCAGGGCGACGATTTGCGACTCACAGGCGGATAGGGCAGCCACCCATTTACGAGCGGTTAGGTATTCCTGGAACGTTAGGTGGGAAAAGGCGTAAATGTCCCGGGCACACTCCACTAGCAGCCCGTGTTGCACCACAATATCGGTCAGAATAGTTTCCGCGTCTGCCCAGCGATTTTCCCAATTTTGGGTGCGATCGCCCCGACCATTTTTAAATTTCCCCGCCGCCGTATCCATCACCGTTAAAAAGTCGCTGATGATGGACAGCACGTCGGATTTTTCAAAAAAGCTGTTCTCCGCCTCAAACTGGTTGGCGGCAACTTGCCCCAGGAGACGCATTTTGTCGGCTACGGTCAGCTTGCGATAGCGGCTTTCCCGGTGAATGCCTCGGGCACTGTCCCACTGCCCCAGCAGAATATTGAGCCCGGCTTTGTACAGCTTGGATCGCTGAGTGGGGAAGGTGGCGCGATCGTAAAAAACGGAACACACCAGCCCCAGTAAAATGGGCGTTTTCACCAGCTCGCGAATGGCTTGGTTTTCCCGCTGCTCCAACCGTTCCAGAAACTCCGCTGCCGTGGTGTTAGGGGCCGCGCTGTGGGTATTGGTGGGATTGATCGCCGTAAACCATCGCTGGGCAAAGGTTTTAACCTGCTGCCAATCAAAGTCCCGTAGCTCGCCGTAGGTGAATCCCTGAAAGCTAATGCGATCCGCCGCCGTGCGACAGGTGACCACAATGGGCACGCGATAATGGCGGGTGGCAAACTGCTCCACCCGCTGAACAATGGCTTCAAACTGAGAGTCGGGCACCTCATCTAAACCGTCCAGAAGCACCAGCCCCCGTCCCTGTTGAAAAATTGCCTCCGTTTCTGCGGGGCTAATATCCACTAGCCTCCAAGAGTCGTTAATCACATCCTGTAAGGTGGGAAGTTCTTGGTTTTGAACCCTCGTTGCTGATGCCCAGCGACGCAGCTCAATAAAAATCGGCAAGCAGTCGTCGCGAAATTCTCCAGCAGCGCAGGACAGGGTGAGGTGACGCAATAGGGTGGTTTTTCCCGAACCTGGCTTGCCGAGAATAACGGCGCGATCACGGTTTGCTAAATCAGCTTTAGCGGACAGGGGAGCGGGAGATGATGGGACCGTCGCTGATTGCTTTGACTTCTCTAAATCCGCTAGCTCTAGCCAGCGCTGGTGGGACAAATCCCATGACAGGTGCATCGGCGTATAGGCGGCCCTGAGGGACAGGGGCTGGGCTAAATCTAGCGACGCTTGATAGGTTCCCAACTGGGCTTCCAGGCGATCGCGCCAGGATTCCCTAACTCGCCCTAAGGTTGCCCCCACGTCCACCGCCGCCACCGCCGCCGTCACCTCCTGACGATTAGTCTTGGCATTACTGGTGATCGCCGCCGTAATGGCACCGTCTTCGCTGCGCCCATTATGAAGGGGGGTACTAATCCCTGCATCTCCATTAAGCTCCCCATCGCTCCCGTCCCCTGCTGGGGCGATCATGGCGCTGGCGGCACCATTTGAAGGCGCGGTCGATTGGGAAGACCCGCTCAGGGTGGCTTCAGCGGGAATTATCGGCTTAGGGAGGTCCGCGATCGCCTGCCATTCCAAATCAAGTTGGAAGCACAGTTCAATAAAAATATGGCGCTCCACGGGACGGCCAGAAAAAAACTTCCACACCGATTGGCGGGTACTAAGACCCACCTCAGCAGCTAAGTAGTCCTGAGTCCATCCAGTTCTTTCGAAAGCACGCTTGGCGATCGTAGAACCTTCAACCGTTGCTTTAAGGGAGCGCTTTGCCATAAACCTAAACTGGGGCGGTCACGATTTTTATACGATGGCAGACTCTTGGGAAGCGCAGTAATCGGGGGAGGACGCAAGCCATCGAACAGGGTCTCGTATCATAAGGCATAAACCTAATGGCGATGCCACCAACAAAATAGTGAAAATCGTCTTAGTAAAACTGCTTGCATAAAACGGTTTTAAACACTGCTCACATGCGGTACTCAGGCTCCGTAAAGGCAAGGCAAAGTCGAGAGACCGAAGATCGTTAAGAGTAAGTCGTCAGAAAATATTGATCAATGCAAAAATTCAATGCAAAAATTGATAAGTACAAAACAATAGTTTCTGACAGTCCTTAACTATAAGGTACCCAAAAATTCAAATACTGTTGTTTAAAAATTGTATTTGCCTGTGTTTGTTGACCTCATTGGGATTATTCGGGCTTAAGGATGTTTATAAAAAGTGCCTGTAAAAATACAATCAAGCTCAGTGGAGCGATGTTTTAAGTGAAGCGATGTTTTAAATAATGCTCTTGATATTTATCTGACGCATGTTTTTGAAGGGGTTTTGATGTTTTCCGCTATTTTTTGTTTAGTTTTTTACCTTGATCCATGACTCCTTCCTTGTCTGATGCTGACAAAATACGGCAACTGGAGTTTCGCGTTCAGTCTTTAAAGCAGGCGAATCAACAGCTTTATCGTCAACAGGAGCAGTTCCGCACCACTTTTGCTCAGGCGGCGGTAGGGATTGTCCATACGGGGGTGGGGGGTGAGTTTCTAATGGTCAATCCTACCTTCTGCAAAATGGTGGGATACGGGGCCAATAAGTTAACCAAAATGACCTTTGTGGAG
>CALCTI010000380.1 GCA_937894105.1 uncultured cyanobacterium | reverse complement strand
GGGCTGTCATCATTTAAACCTCAAAGCCTCTCGCTGTAACGGTTTCAGCCCCTAGACTTTTTTATTTTTAAAGGGCGTGTACTCCCCACTGTATAAGGCTTCTGGCTCTTAATTGATGACACGCCCTAGGGCAAGTTTAAGCTCATTGCCCGCCTAATCAATTGCCAATAATTTCTGCAAAACATCAACAATTGTAGTAATCTGCCAGGGAAACCTAACCTTTGCCTAACCTGATTAACGGGATTTCTAACCGCCCCATGGGGTTTTAAATTCCAACACGCCCAGTAAGTTGCTTCTCGTTCGTGTATGACGCTGTTTCAAGTTCCCTTCAAAAAACAGGCTTCCCAGAGAAAAACCGTCGGTCGTGCCAAACAAGGATGGGCCGTGATGGTGATCGCCTCCCTGCTAATTTTTGGCGGGCTAGCCCAGCGACTGTACTATCTCCAGCTGGTGAAGGGAGAAACCTTTAGCGAAAAAGCCGACGACAACCGCATTCAAACTGTGCCCCAGGTGCCTAGCCGGGGCAATATGTTTGACCGCCACGGCGAGGTTCTGGCTGCCAGTCAGCTGAGCAACACCGTGTCCGTCTGGCGCACTGCCATTAATGGTCCCGACTGGCTACCCCTTCGAGGCATCCTAGCCGACGTTTTGGAGCTGACAGAGGAGGATATTCAAGAGCGAGTGGACCGCGTAGAGTATGAATCTCGCTTTTTAATTACCCTAGCCAATAATGTTCCTCCGGTAAAAATCACAACCCTACTAGAGCAAACCAGCGAATTTGGCGGTATTGATGTGTCGAGGCGATCGACCCGTAGCTATCCCCAGGGGGGGCTGGCAGCCCAAACCCTCGGTTACATTGGCGAGATTAGTCAAGAGGAGCTGGACCAGGCTCGGGATGAGGGTCAGTTGCGGCGCACGGGCTATCGCTATGGCGATATTGTGGGGAAAACGGGCTTAGAGAAGGCGCTAGAAGGGCGATTGCGGGGCAAAGTTGGGCGGCAGCGGGTTGAAATTAACGGTCAGGGTGAGCTGTTGGAGGTGCTGGAAGAGCGTCCTCCGGTGGCCGGTGAAGATTTAACGTTGACCCTGGATATGACTTTGCAGCGGGCAGCGGAGAAGGCGTTGGGAAGTCGGTTGGGGGCAGTGGTGGCCCTGAATCCCAATAACGGTGAGGTGTATGCGATCGCCAGCCAGCCCACCTTTGATCCCAATATTTTCACCCGGCGCATTGATGAAAAAACCTGGGAAAGTGTTCAGGCAAAGAAATTTCCCTTTTTGAATCGTGCCCTGCGAGTGTATCCCCCCGCTAGTACCTTTAAGGTTGCTACGGCGATCGCGGCGCTGGAATCCAAAGCCATGGAGCCCGGCTCCATTTTGCGAACTCGCCCCTATTTAGCCACTGGCGGCACCAAAGTGTGGGAGTGGAACAAAGCCGGCTTTGGCTCCATTGGCTGGACCACCGCCATGGCTTGGAGCAGCAATACCTTTTTTGGGCAAACGGGCATTCGCGCCGGTCAAGATCAGCTCATTGCCTGGTCCCGTCGGTTAGGGTTTGGCGAAAAAACCGGCATTGAATTAGCCTTCGAAGAGTCTGCCGGGCTGGTGCCGTCTCCCCAGTGGAAGCTCCAGGATCGTGGAAAAAAATGGCACGATATTGACACTGTTAATACGTCTATCGGCCAGGGCTTTCTACAGGCGTCTCCTATGCAAGTGGCAGTATTGTTTGCAGTGGTCGCCAACGGCGGCAAACGCATTCAACCTCACCTGGTCCAGGACAACCGTCCCGATTCCGCTTACCAAACGGACCTAAATGTTGAAGAGTCCACCTTGAAAACCGTTCGGCGATCGCTGCGAGCGGTGGTGACCAGCGGCACAGGCAAAGCCCTGTTGGGCGGGCTGCCCCCCGTTGCAGGCAAAAGCGGAACCGCCGAAGATCCCCCCCGAGAGAACCACGCCTGGTTTGCGGGTTACGCTCCCTTCGACAAGCCCGAAATCGTAGTGGTTGCTTTTGTGGAAAATGGCGGCGGTGGTGGCAGTGTGGCCGGTCCCGTTACCCATCAGGTTTTTTCCGCTTACTTCGCCCAAAAAGAAAAAGGGCAGTGGCGCAAATAGCTCTGAACTTCACATCCTGATCTGTAAACTTGAACTGCAAAAATGGATGAGAAGTCCGGACGAAAGGTGTGCTGGATATTACACAACGGCGACTAGGCACATAAAATCCTGAATACAAACTTGCAAACGCAAAGGTTTTTGATAGTGCCCAGAGTGCAAGGATACTTTTCTGGTGATCGCCTGTAGCTTATACGAATCAGAGCAATCCATCCTTATAATTTGGGCACTACCAGTTTTTTTAACCAGCCCCCTCAGAAAAGTAAAATAAAAAAAATTTAGTCAGGGTATGGCTCAATATTGGGATCACCTGAGGAATCATTTACGCAGGGTGACGTATTCAACACGCAACAAGCTCTGTCCCATTTTCCATCCTGCCGATGGGTGCTAGTTAGGGGCTGCTTACGTCCTGTACTCATTGCTCTCTTTAAAAGACGAAAACAGTCACCGACACCCTACATCGCCGCTAAGCGCCATAAAAATTTGATTTCAAAATTCAAATCAGTTCCAAGGTTTTCCTGGACAAACGTTTCCTAAAGAAAGAAAGGTACGCAAAACGCCATCATCACACTGATACGGTGCTTTTTCTGGGGTATAGATTTTGACTTTGTTTCTTTGTTCACCTGCATTTGAAAAGATGGCGATCGCATCCGGCTAAGGCAGTAAAAAAACAGTAAAGAGTTTGATGAAAGTCTAACTTCCGCCGTTGTTTATCCGTTCACTTGTATAGCTGTACTATCTACACAGAAAGCGTTCATGCCAGCAAATTTAGTTCTTGATCCTGTCGACCAACTTGTAACCGTCTCCGGTGACGACACACCCACTCCGTCTGTATTCTGGGACAGGGTCATCCAACAAGCCGTTATCGCTGAATCTCCCGGACCAACAGTGGCTTCGCGTGCCTACGGGGCCATGCACACGGCCATGTATGAGGCCTGGGCAGCCTATGATCCTAACGCCGTAGGCACCCAGCTATGGGACAACCTACAGCGCCCCGCCAGCGAAAATACCGACGCCAACAAGACAGCAGCCATGAGCTACGCTGCCTATCGGGTGGCAACGGAGCTGTTCCCAAGGCAACAGGCGACTTTTGATGCGGTGATGAGCCAGTTGGGTCTAGACCCCAGCAATACCACCGCCGACACTAGCACCCCCGCCGGCATTGGTAATGTGTCTGCCGAGGCGCTAATGAGCATCCGTCGCGTGGATGGCTCTAACCAGCTCAATGGCTATGTGGACAACACGGGCTACACTCCCGCGAATGCTTCCCCCGAAGCGGGCACCGATCCGTTTTTCTGGACTCCTGAGCACGTCCCCATCGATGATTCCACCGCTCGGCTACAGAACTTTCTGACTCCCCAGTGGGGCAACGTTGTACCTTTCGGGTTGAACACCGGCAGCCAGGTACGCCCAGTGGCACCAGAGCCATTCCTGTTGCCCGGTGTTGAGGGAACCGTTAATTCTCAAACCCGCACCGTCACCTTGGCTAATGGTCAACAGTTGCCCATTACCCCTGATCTCGTGGGCACAGTAAATAACCCTGGCTTTATTACTCAGTCCCAGGAAGTGCTGGATTTCAGCGCTAACCTGACGGACGAGCAAAAGCTGATTGCAGAATTTTGGGAAGACGGTGGTGGGACCTCGTTCCCTCCTGGCACCTGGATGACCTTTGGCCAGTTTGTGTCGGCGCGGGGCGATAATAGTATTGACCAGGACGCCTTGCTGTTTTTTGCCTTAGGCAATGCGGTCTTTGATGCGGGGGTTGCCACTTGGGAAGCCAAGACTTTTTATGACTACGCTCGACCGGTTCGTGCCATTCGCGACCTGGGTAAGCTGGGATTAATTGGCATCCCTGGTGTGGATGCGGTGACCGGTGAAACGGGCAATGTGGTCCAAGCTTGGACGCCCCAGAGCAACGGTACCCAGACCATTTTGGCGGAGAATTTTCTGACCTATCAAACGCCGGGAAGTGACCCGTCCCCACCCTTTGCTGAGTACACTTCTGGGCACAGTGCGTTCAGCGCCTCCGGTGCTACGGTGTTGCAGGCGTTTACGGGCAGTGATGAGTTTGGTGGGGCGGTGACCTTCCAGGCGGGGCAGTCTCGCTTTGAGCCGGGCGTAACTCCTCAGCAAACCACAACGCTAACGTGGAATACCTTCTCGGAAGCGGGCGATGAGGGTGGTATTTCCCGACTGTATGGTGGTATTCACTTTGAAGATGGGGATATTAATGGTCGCACCATTGGTCGAAATGTGGGTGCGGCGGCTTGGGAACGGGCTAGTGGTTATGCGGGGCTGGGTCAGTCTGGTTTTACTTTGCTGCGCGGGTCGGCGGCGGGGGAGGTGTTGACGTCTCCTAATAGCGCGGTTTTTGCTGTTGGTTTTGAAGGGAATGATGTGCTGGTGGGCGGTAGCGCTGATGATGTGCTTGCCGGTAGCGTGGGCAGTGATGTGCTGCTGGGTAACGGCGGTGCTGATTTGTATGCGATCGCCCCGGGTGAAGGTACCGATGTAATTGTGGACTTTGCCGATGGTAGCGATCGCATCCTTCTCAACGGCGGTCTAACGTTTGAAAGCCTATCCTTCGCCGACGGTACGCTTACTGTTCCTGAGGTTGGTGCTGTTCCCGTGGCGGAAATTCGTAGCGGTTCAGAGGTCTTAGCTCAGTTGGCGAATGTCCCCGCCAGCGCCCTGGGTTCAGCTGACTTTCTGGCGGCTTAGGACAATAATTCCTAGGTTCAATAAGTAGCCTGTCAAAATGCGCCTAAAACGCGACAGGTTTTAGCTCAAAATCCCCAGGCTGAAATCATCTTCGCCCTGGGGATTTTGCAGTTTTGACTTTGCAAATTTGACGCAGGGTCAATCGCTGCTGATGTAGCACATTGGGCATAATTGGTGTATTGCTAAGCTCGCACTATTGGATTCGCCAACGCTTCGCAAGCGACAAGATCAGCGCCCGTTGAGGCATCTTTTGTGAGGCGGAGCGATTATAGAGCCCATTTGAGATCTCTAAGCATTAGCAGCGAGGCGCTTGAGCATGAG
>CALCTI010000379.1 GCA_937894105.1 uncultured cyanobacterium | reverse complement strand
AGAATGCGTGTTTGCGCTCTTTCATCACAGCATTCAGACCCAGTTTGAAGTGTCCGATCAGACTTTTCAAACATCCACTAAACAATGAAAACAGTGTCATCCCTAACTTGTACGCCACCAATTCGCTCTACTTTTTGTTCACAATGCTGACAGAGAAAGTAAAAGCGAATGCTGTCTTCCTCAGGGTTAATCAGTTTATTCAGACGGTTTCGCAACTTTACATACTGTGTCGCTGTTAGGCTGCATTCAAATACGCTGAACTGCATCCATTGACCGTAAGATGACAGCACCTTGTGTATCTTAGTGCGACGTTTATTGTCAGAAATATCGTAGGAAATAATGATATACATAGAGCTTTACGGGCGGTGATAAAAATAGGTGGAGATCGCTTATTTCAGGACCAGCGGTGGATATTGTTCGGTTTCGCTCATTAAGTATTTGGCGAGTAGCCGCGCTTGAATTTCAAAAGCTTCTTGGTACGTACATTGTCGACCCATGACGGGATGTTTGAATTTTGATTGCTTTTTCTGTTCGTAAAGCCGCAAGAATGTATGCCGTCCTGCATCGGTAAGGGAAACGGCGTGGCTAACGGGCTCGTTCTCGAAGTCTTTGGGGGTCAGGGCTTTACGATTAATGGCGGCAAGGACCATGGCATCCACCACGAGGGGGCGAAATTCTTCCATTAGGTCTAGGGCTAGGGAGGGGCGACCGTAGCGTTGGGTGTGGAGGTAGCCGAGGTAGGGGTCGAAGCCGACGATGTTGATGGCTCCTTGAATGTCGTGAAGGAGGAGGGCGTAGCCAAAGCTGAGGAGGGCGTTGATGGGGGCGGTAGGAGGACGGCGGTTGCGGGTGGTGAAGGTGAAGTTTTTGTTGCGGATGAGGTGGGTGAAGTGGGTGAAGTAGGCTGCGCTTCCGGCTCCTTCTAGCCCGCGTAGGGAGTCAATGGTTTGGGTGCGGTTGATGGGGGCGATCGCCTGTTCTAGGCGGGTGATGCCTGGTTCAATGGGGGCAATGCCTTCCCGTCGAGCGCGCATCAGGGCGGTGCGATAGTTTTTAAGTTTTCCTCGGATAAAGCTGCGGACGATGTGGATTGATCGCGGGGTCTCTCCGGCGGCTTTCCATTGGGCAGCGCGTACGAAAATATTTTTGTTTAATTCCGGCTCTAGTCGTCCGAGGAAGCGACCGGTACGGGTCATAAAGCTGAGGGGAATATGGCGTTCCAATAACTCTTTTAGAGCGTCCGGTGACACCGTAGCTCGACCTAATGCAACGACCCCGTCCACTTTAATTAAAGGAACATCGAGCAGGGTTTCTTTATGGGCACGAACTCGGAGGCGCTCGTCAGTTTTTCCAATGAAAGCGCCGTCGGTAGAAATGTAAACGGTTCCCATGTTTTTTGTCGATTTAGCGTTAGTTTGATTCGCGATATTTGCTGATTTTTTTGGCAGCGCGGGGCAAACAGTGGGTATATAAACTGCAGCCTTTACAGCGTTTGGTATATTCGGGTTTGGGCATGTGACCGGTGTGGAAAAGTTCTTGAACAGCGTCAATGGTGGCGATCGCCATTTCCCGTAATTCCGGCGTAAGGTCAACAGGCTGCCGCTGGTGAGATTGGGCGTAGTAAACGAAACCGTGTGTGAGGATTTGCCCGGTCATATCTTCTAGACACAAAGCTTGGGCGCAAACTTGGAGGGCATCGTTCTCAAAATCACCACGATGACCGCGCTTATATTCCACGGGGTAAAGATTGCCGTCGGTATCTTCAATTAGATCAGATTTACCGATAAGTCCGTGGCGATCGCTTTTGAGCCAAATCGCCCGCACTTGCCACGTGTCATCGCGCAGATTGCTGCTGAAGGTGTGGACGCGATCGTGTAGCCCCGTCCCTTCCAAGGTGTATTGGTTCTCGCTAAATTCGCCAGCGCAAAACATTCGCCAGCAGCGATGGGGACAATAGGCATATTGGTTTAGGGCAGCAATAGGAATGTAGTTACTTTCATTCATAGAAAATTTTCACCACCACAACTCTGTCCTTGCTTGATGGAGCATCGAAGCAGGGAAATTAGACAACAGAACAATGGAATTAATCAGGATATTAGAGTTAGGAAATCCGACGAGTAACGCCCATTCCCATCGGTGTTTTGCGTCCTACTCCGGCGTACAGCGCAAAATCAGCTAAAGTATTAAGCCGCTTTATCTTCAGCTCATCAGCTCGCCCCAATATTCGATAAGTCACCTTGCCCACACAGCCAGTGAAGTGATTAGAAGGGTTAACTTTCGCGCCTGTGTGCTGAAATTGATCACGAGGGTCCGTCGCCATCTCAGTGCGAATCTCAAACTGACTGGGTTGAATATTTTCAAGAATATCGGTCGGAAATTCCAAACCGCTATGGTGATTCCAACGACGGAGCAAACTACCAAAAACCCGATCCGTTGTGGGCATCGCAGAATCGAATTTCCCCTGACGAAAAGCAGTGGGCGTACAAAACTGGAAGGTCAACTTACGATTCTGATCCGAAGCTTGCTCATACAGTCGTCGATACTCACAAAAGTCAGCCCACGGCTGGGCACTTTGGGGCGTTCCCAAAATGCTAGTGATATGTAAATCTGCCGGTCCCAGGTGCCAAGAATGGTTTGGATTGAGGTTTAACCATAGGCGACTGAGGTGATTAAACAGGCGATCGTCCAACAGGGAAATGCGCCACCAGCATGGAGTGTTGGGGTTTATGGGTTTGCGGTGGGTCCAGCGTAAGGGGGTATCGCCAGGGAAGGGAGGGGGCGATCGCCATTGCCCCACCACTTGCAAGGGACTCAGAGTAAATGCCTTTTTAGGCTGATTAGCGTGAAATTGACTAGCCATTTCCTCATCTACAGAGCTAACTAAGCTGTCAATCAGGGCGTGAAGGTGTCTCCCAGTGGTAAAGCCAGGAGGAATAGGTGACGCTGGCAGGAGATTTAGAACAAGCCTGTGGGGCATCAGAATTCTCTTCCCAACTAAACGTTTTAACGATCGCTGTCCATGAAAGACGCCGATGTTATTGATGACTAATTGCCAAATCGGTACTCCATCGCCGCCGGTAGTTTTAGCAGTTCTTTTGAGTTTTCAAAGGAATAGTATTCGCCGACCATTCGCACATTTTGAATTAGACTAACGGGCGGCATATTGATGGTGTCGTAGCTAACCACCTGATTCGTAAACATGACATCCAGTGGATTAAGGGGAAAGGGAAAGGTGAACTCCCTAGCGTTATTACGTTTTGGTTTTGACAATTCCAAAACGTCAACTTTGGCTTTACTCATCCACTTGCCCAAGCGAATCCAACGAGGGAAGTTTAGAGACTGATTGGAAATGGCAAAAAACTCAAATTGGCTCTCAGGAGCAATCTCCTTTGTCCGTCCAAAACTAGGAATATTTTTCTGAGTTTTTTTCATCTCCACGTGGTAGCGATTATCGGCGTACTTCCAGGTATTTAGTACAGCAGAATGGCGAACAGCCTTTGCCGGTGTAATGTAAATTCCTTGCTGATTTAGGGGTAAAAGATGAGCTTCGTACATGGGCACCTGAACAGGGCAGAAGTATCGATAACTGTCTTCTGCAACCACGGTGGTGGCATATTTTTCACTGTCCACTAAACCTAGGGCATAGCAAAGGGCATAGTTATGCAACACAGGCTCAGTTTCATAAAGTCGCCCAATTTCCCGTGTAGCGTAATAAAGACTGTCATGCAATTCCAACGTGCAGCGATAGATGTGGGGCATCACTTCTTCGCCCCCGCTTTCACATTTGTAGTGGTCGGTTTAGCAATGTGCTTGCCGTGATAGGTCAGCGCTTCCTGATTAGCCTTCTCCAAAATTGAACGAATCCCTTCCTCGTTGGCTGTCAAGGACTTTACCTCTGCCAAAATCTCTTTAAACTGATCATCACCAATGAAGTCAGTATGCACAATAAATTCTTCACCCATTAACTTCTCAATCGCCACTTTAGCTGCTTCTGAAACGTCATCTTCATCAAGGGGATCGGGAGACTTGAGGGTCCCATCGGCTGTCATTTGGTCGTAAATAGTCTGGGTCCAGCGCAGGTTGCTAACAATTTCGCCATCGGCGAATACGATGCCAATTAACTCATTGCGAACTCGACCGGTGCGGGTGGTTTGGGCGCCATAGTGGCGGGTTCTCAAGATATTGTTAAAAACATAGAGAAAACTGGCTTCCGTAGGATCCTTGAGAGTAACGATGCTGGGGAAGAAAACTTGGGGGCGAATGTGATCTTGCTGATTAATACGGCTGGTCACCTGTCCCTGCGTGGTGCCTTTTTCTCCTTTGGATGCCATCGTGCCATTCTCATAAGGGGCATTCAGGGTAAAAGTTTCATGGGATCCGTCAAACGCAGTGATGGAAAAAGCAGTGTCCACAACAACTTTAGATTTTTCTGATCCCGAATCTCCGATCGCAAACCCATAGATAATGCAGTCGGGATTATTCATTGCAAATTCCACGTTGTACTCGCAGTCTTCAGGCTTTACAAAATCATAAGTGCGAAGGAGTTCTCGACCCACGAGCCGTTCTGGGGTAGATTGCTTTCGCTTAAACATGGATAGACGGCTGATGGTGTTTTTATCCTTGACCCCTGCACGAACTCGCGCCTTATTTAGTTCGCCATCGGTTTGAAACAGTGGATAAGATTCAGTGACGCGAACGGTCAGGAAGTGGGCGTACTTGCCCATAGGCTTATAGGGAATTTCGGCGTGGAAAAATTTGGCGTCGATGCTGTTGAGTAGGGTCACTTGTGGTTACCTTTGATTATGTAAGGGGGAGAATTAAATCGATAGTTTTTGAGTGAAAGAGGCTCAGGTTTCACCCTGGTTAGTGTTTCGCTTTGCCCGATCCTGTTGGTTTTCTTTGTCTTGCTCTAGGCGATAAAGAAACTCGCAGGTGTTACGAATTAGGTTTAGTTGGCGACCTGCTAATCGAGCGCGATCGCCCGCAAAAGCCTTTTCAAAAACATCAACCACGAAATAGCGGGCAAAGTTGAGAACTAATTGACGTTCTTTTTCGCGATCGCTCACAACCCACCGTCCCTCAGCGGTTGACGAACGCACTCGGTCCATCAGTTTGAACACCTCCGCCGCTACCATCGAAACGAAAGCGTCGCCTTGAGACAAACTAGAATCAGCATCTAAAATCACCTTGGCAGCAACATCGATTGGCTTAAGAACAGCATTGGCTTTAGGGTTGTAGGGTTTTTTCGCCCGATAAAATTGGCGATACAAATCAGTTAGTTTCTCGGGGTGGTTAAGGGGTGAGTCTTGGGTCATGTTCCATTTCTCCTCTTCAAAATCGTAAGTAGCATGGGGATCAAAACAGGGATAAAAATGGTGGGCGTATAGCTTGATTTTTTGCGGTTAAGGAGCATATGCATTCTGACCTCGACTCCACTTCACTAGATAGGCAAAGACATGAAGTGGGCTAGTTTCAATATCTTTTGCCAATTCAGTGAAGCGCCCCCAGTTGTCGTCATAACCGCCTTTTCCCTGTTTGGCGTTGACATCCATATGGATGGCGTAGGCAGCTGTCAGAGTTGTGAGAGGCGCAGGGTGTTTGACTTTACCGCCATCGGTCCAACGGTCGAGGATGGTGTCGAGTCGGAAGCGATCGCCCCCCACCAGCGACCGAAAAGCATGGGGAGCGCTGTCTAGAAACACACTTTCCTCGAACTCTGCCCCATCGGTGAACGGTGGAACGGGAGATTCAGATACAACGGTTTTCACATCCAAAATCATCGGAAAAGCAAATGCTAACCAACTAGGCATAACCCAGGATTCCGTATCAGTACTGTCCCGTCCTGGAGGCAGAGCCATGAAGTAAAAGGTTAGGGGCTTGTCTTCGGGGTAGGACAGTTTAAAGGTGCGATCGCGCTTAAATTCCGGGTCATCCTCAGGCAACTGTTTTCGCTCATTCAGATTTTCAGCCATCAAAAAAGCATCCACTGTTTGATACTTTTCCCGACTAAAATCAGCTTCTAGCTGTTTGCTAATGAAATGATTGCGAATGCTGTTATCAAAGCGAGTTTGAGCAATATCACTGTAGGCACGCTGCAAAAAAGCATTGGTCTCTGGCGTGAAATAATAAGTGGGATAAAAATAGAGATAGCGGTATTTACCATCTTCAAAACGCTTGCCAATCGCCTTCGTTTGGTTCATCAAAATTTGTCGCAACATCATTTCAATACCGGCGATGCTGGAGATATTGCGCTTGGCGTTGGAGCCTTCTAAGTGTTGCTTATTTGTATAAACCTGGGGTGTAAATAACACCGCCGATTCCATTTGCTCGCTAACGGAATAGGGCGAATGGGAAATGGAGCAGATCATTTGTCGTCCCCGCCCAGGCTTTTTTGCTGCGTTGTAATAAGCCAGCTCTTTCAAGAACACATCCACCTGCTCCGATACTGATGATTCTTGTACCTCACCCGGCAGCATGACAACTTTACTTACCCAATCGCGTATGTCATTCCACCCGTCAGAGATTTCATATTGATCCGCAATAGGTTGAGTGAGTTTCGTGACGTGGGCGATCGCCCCCAGGCAAGTTTCCTTCAGGTTTTCAATGCCAGGATTCTGTTCTAAAAATTTGGCCGCCAGGAAATACCATTCGTAAGGAACCCCTCCGCTATTGCCTCTTAGCTTCAGCTCTTTCAGGGTTTCATTAATTCGCTGAATTTCCCGAATCTGAGGTGAATATTCAGTTAGGTTCCATAGCTCAGCCACCTTATGGATAATGCACTCTGGCTCAACCTCCGATGGAATCTCGGGCAACTCTGGTAGATCTTTCTTCTTTTTTCTAGCCTTTACGCGTTCTTTGATAACAGTTGTTAGCTGCTTAACTCTTTCTCCCCAGATTTTTCGACTCATCAAGTCGCCAAATTCAGCTAATTGATCGATACGAATATCGTCACTAAATGAAAAGCCATAATCGGCAGAGAGAACTCCTCGTTCTTGAAAAGCAACTAAATTTTCACTACGCTTAGCAGCTACGGAATTTTTGTTGGGATTTAGAATGCCAAGGGTGGCATCAAGTCCCACCTTCATTAATTCCGCATCATCAAAGAATAGAGAGTAATAATCGGCATATTTCATCCCTTTGCCATCGCGCCCAAACCCAGTTTGACGCGACCTTAGCTGCCCACGACATAATTCTTTAATGCTTGCTACTACTCGATTAGGCATCTCTTCATGAGTTATTGTAAGTTCATCTTTATGGGCCATATAAATAGCCCCCGTAGGTAAATACAGTAGGGTCGTGTAATAGGGATTATCGTCGTCATCGTTAACACTTTCATGGGCATCCATCAGAGCATTGTTAACGACGTTGGTCAGTACCCCTCGGTTCTCAGCAATAGCATGGTAGGTAAATCGTAGTTGACCATTACTTAGCTTGTACAGTATTTCGTACAGTCCAGAGGCTTCAGCATCTTGAGGATGCTTGATAATAGAAGAGAGGCGATCTGCGAGGCAGGTGAGATCAGCAAGGCAAACCAAGGTGCGATCGCGCAGCACTGGATTTAGCCCCTCTTCTGACAAGTTGAGATTGGTCCCACGCCGTCGTTGGGTGTTGTAAATAACAAACAGTAAATCCTGCGAATACTGTTTCCAATCACTAGTTTTATTGGGGCTAATAAGGCGATCAAGCCCGAGAGCTTTCACCAAAACTGCAATAATTTCCTCATGCTCTTCAATAGAACAAGCACCAATATTTTGATCATAATCTCTACAAATATCCCGAAACTTCTCTGGCATTCCAGGAATTAGATCATAGTCAAACTTTTCAAAGTCATGCAGGATAAAACTGGAAACTAGCAGTCGTCGTTCCTGTTCTTTGACTTCTCTTCTGACAGTTGTGTTCAGTGTTTGTAATCGTCGCTCAATTAGATTTGCCGGAAATAATCCATTCAGCAAATGGGTATTGAGGGACTGGTCGGTTGCATTATTTCGACTAACTGGACCTTTACCCTCCTCAATTCGCTTAGGATTGACGACTTGGTCGATATATTCAGAGAAAAACTTGCCGCCTTTAGCTGTTACTCCAACTGTGTACTTCAGTAAGTTGGGCAATACTATCTCTGCAAAATCCTGCATGACTACATCATCGGGATTTTGGTTCTGGATTGCCTCGCGCAAAAGTTTTAGGGTCAGAAGTTCGCGGTTGGAAGACTCTACGGTTGTGTTACTTTCTTCCTCGAGCTCGAAGTCTTCTTCTAAGCAAGAATCATCAAGATTTTCAACTTCGGAATTGTCGCTATCGTCAGGTGATTGAGGATATTCCACAGCGGATCTCCTACGAATAAAATTTGTTAGATGGCGGAGATCGCTGGATCTATCCCAGCAGTTGGTCCACCGTAAACTGCTTTCGCAAAATTTGAACTGTTATTGATCTGCTCTCTTCAAACTTCTGTAAGTAGAGAGAGGGAAGCATCATTGAAAATTTAGGCTTTTGATATTAGTCTGTCTTCAGTGACTTAACCAATCCTTACTCGGAGGGTTGAGACTACCTATGTCTAAACTTATTGCCGAAAGCTGTTTATGTTGCTTCCCTCTCGCTCAAACTATTCTCACTGATACCCTTTCATCAGGAAAGGATATAAATGTTTCACAGATGCTAGGACCTAGACAGACTATATTGAAACTTCTGCCCATGACGTTCAGTCTCGATCAGATAGCCAAGTCCTCGAGCGTCGTGAATTACAGCGCCGAAGCGCCAGCTTACAGCAGCGGCCAGCTCATCTCCTGAGTGCCACTGATGATCGGAAAGAATCTCGAGAAGCAGCTCTAGCTTGGTTTTCTTATTCCGGGACATTTTTTGTCTCCTAAATGAGATTTAGTGATTTTCTCACCCTGATGGATAGAGACTACACAAATCGATAATGGATGTCAAAAACTTAAGCTTTAACTTAAGCTTTAGACTTATTTAACGTGTCAAGAAGTTCAGTGCTCACTAGCTGCTATGTTTGTAGCGCGAGAGAACTGTAAAGAGTACATTGGCAAACCCTTCCAAGGGATTGAAAAAAATACGTCTATGCTTACTGGCGTAAGCTCTTTTATCACGGTCTGAGTAAAACCCTTCCCAGGGATTGAAACTAAACAACCCATAGTTCACCTCCATCGCGCTTGAACCGGTAGGCTAGCGTGTCAATCAATAATGCTGATTGGCCGAATGCTACTGAGTAAGGTGCGTTGGAGTCGTGGATGCTGGTCTCGTCGCTGATGGGATAAATCTGGAAGTGCATGGGGAGCTGCAACCGTGATCGCACCTCTTGCGCCGGTTTGCGAAGCACATAGCACACTAGGGCTTGCTTTCTCAGTTGTCGGTTAATTGAACTCACCCACAGGTTATCGGGCTGCCAAATCTGTAGGCCCAACAAGATTTGTACTTTGTAAGTATCAGCAATGGGTTGCAGATTGCCAGGGTAGGTAAATTTCCAGTTCAGGCGCTCTTCCCGATATCCTCGAAGCTTCATAAAGCCTAGACAATGTTTAAAACGTCCTTTGGCAATAGGCTGACCTGTACGTTCTGCGGTGTTCTTGAGCTTGTCTAGATATGCAGATTTACTCCATATCTCGATTTCTAGATTACTGAGAATGCCGGGGAGGTCGTAGGTTTTGAAGCGATCGCGATCGTTCGACTCAGTCAGGTCATACAACCCACACTGCAAAGGGCTAGAGCCTCGAAAGGTTCTTGCTTCCTCATAAATTGGGCTTCCACTTTTTTGCCCTGTTAAGTGACGCCACTCATCTGACCAGCCTTTTATCTTGCCAAACACGCGACCAAAGGAAGTCTCAAAAACCTCTTCGCAGGATTGTTGGAATTTTTTAACTGAATCTTTATAGCTAGATTTCACTAAGCCCTGGTTCAATTTTCGTCCCAGAAATACAGATTGCACCGCTCCCCAGCGTTTGTAATAGCCTTCAAAATTATTGATGCGGCGATAGTTTTCCCGAATAAGGGTTTGGAAGTGGATGCGATCGCACATCTCCCCTTCATTAAGCACCGCTTTTTTATCCTTAAACAATTGCCCTACAAAAAAGTTAGGCACCAAAGCATAAGCTTGAAAACCATCAAATGGCACGCCGTCAATATTTTTGTCATGGCGCCCTAGCCGCCCGAATCGCTGGATAAAATTACCTGCATCGGATGACTCAAAAATCAGAAAGTTGATTTTGAAATCGACCCCCACGTCGATGGTACTAGTGCCAATCACCAGATCAGCCGCCAAAGACTCAGCCTTTTCCTGCCCGCCAGACAAGCCGGTATTCTCTCGCACCGTCAGATTGTGTTGAGCAAAGCAGCCTTCAAAAATAGGCTTCAGTCGTTTCACGGCGGCAATAGAATTAAGAATAATCGCTCCCTTACTACCGGGATGCTCCAAAAAGTAATTGAGAATAAGTTCCTGATTTTCCTTTAGCCAAGTTTCCGATGCTTTTGAGGTAGGTTCCATCGACACAAATTTCAAATCGATTGGCCGCGCCACCTGACGCCAGCCTTCTCTCTGTAAAGTTTCTGCGTCTAACTGGGTTTTGGGAAACTGATATTTCTTTGCCTCAATGGGGTCAACAGTGCAGGAATTAAATCCTGCTTTTTTTAAACGATTTAGCATCGACTCGCTTGGAGTTGCTGACAGAAACAAAAACTTTTTGCGCCGGTTTGTTGCTTGAATTAACAACATTGTATTGAGGACGCTGGCAACTTGAGGCGCGGAGAACACGTGAAATTCATCGAAGATAAACAGATCAAATTCTTTATCAAGGCTGTTCCACAGCTTGTCGAAGTTCTCCTTATCACCCATCAAATACGCGCCCCGATGGAGGTAATGAAGAATATCGGGGTTTGTAATTAGAACTTCAGAATTGCCCGCTCGGGAGGCGATCGCACTTCCTTTCCGCAACCCCTCACTTTCCGCATAAACCTCGAGCATGGGACCACTCAACCGATTCACACGGGGGGGAAACTCATCCACCACCGGAAACTTGGCAATATAATCGTTAACCTGATTTTCTTGGTCAGCGGCCAAAGCATTGGTGGGATAAAGGGCGATCGCGCGACAATTTCCCTGCAAAACATCTAAATATGCCGCAAGGCTTTTACCATCCCCCGTCATCGCCGTATTGAAGACAACATCCACGCTCGGATCGCGAAGAGCATTCAGGGTTTCAGCCTGATGCCATGCCAGCTTCCACTTTTCCGGCAAATGAACTCCCTCGGGAATATCTGAGGCTGGGCAAGAATAAACCGACTTTAATCGAATTGAATGATACATAAAGCTAGCCAGAACGAGCTATCAAGAGGATTTTTTTGCATTGAGCTGCATTTCCTTGATTAATCCCATCTTGGCAAAGAAGATAGAGATATTCAAGACATGTACGGATTTAGTGTCCGTACATTTTTGTCTGATATCTATCACCGCCAATGACCCGAAAAAATCGCGCTATTACCCTCTCGATCGCCCCCCACGAAAAGGCCCAGCTCGAACAGTTGGC
>CALCTI010000378.1 GCA_937894105.1 uncultured cyanobacterium | reverse complement strand
GGGAAAGACGTGGGTGCCAATATCGCGCCCTTCCGCCACCAATCCGCCCTGGAGTCCCATTGCTTGCTGCTGAGTTACCAGCGATCGCCGCACTTCCTGATGGGCCGCCACCGCCGACACATTGCCCGTCACCTCCGCCGTACGAACCGCCTGGGTCACGTTATGGGCGTGCCCTTGGTAGGCGATTTCCACTGTGGCTTCGGCGGTCTCGCCAGCGCCGGGAGCTGATAGTTGAATTTGGGATTGGCTAACCAGGTTCGCCAGGGCTAAGCGATTTCCCGGATCTTTCCCCTCGTGAATTGCTAGCCAGGTAACCGCCCGGTACATGGCTCCGGTGTCGAGAAAGATTAACCCTAGCTCCCGGGCCACCTGTCGAGTAACAGTGGATTTGCCCGCCCCTGCCGGTCCGTCGATCGCAATAATAGGCTGACGATTGCGCAGGATTACATTATCAATCAGCCGCGCCGCTCCCACCTTGCCCGCGATCGCCAGCAGCCCCGCCGACTCCACCGACTCCAGCGGCTTCAACGTACTGGGGTGGACCAGCTCCAGATAATCCAGGGCGAGCCCCTCCCCTGCTGTTTCCAGCACGTCCTTAGCCGCAGCAATTAACGTTGATCTATTAGAATTGCCCGCCGCAAAACACTCTTGAGCCGAGTTCAAGGCTTGGGACAATGTCAGAGCCGTTCGCCGTTCCCCATCGCACAAGTACCGATTGCGGGAGCTGAGGGCCAGCCCATCTGGGTCACGCGCAATGGGACAGGTGACCAGCTCCACGGGAATATTTAAATCGACGGTTAGCTGATTAAGAATCGCCACTTGCTGGGCGTCTTTTTGTCCGAAATAAGCCCGGTCTGGCTGAACAATATTCAGCAGCTAGGTAACAACCGTCGCGCCGCCGGTAAAGTGCCCCGGTCGCGATCGCCCACACAACACCGATGTCATCGCGGAGGGCGGCACCACCTGGGTAACCTCCCCCTCGCTAATCCCCAAAATCTTCGCCGTGGGCACAAACACCCCGTCCACCCTAGCCGCCTCGCATAGGGCTAGATCCGCCTCTAGAGTTTGAGGGTATTGATCCAAGTCTTCATGGGGGGCAAATTGCAGGGGATTAACAAAAATCGAAACAATCACCAGCCCGTCCTGGGGGCGCGATCGCTCGATTAAGCTGCGGTGCCCCTGATGAAGGGCTCCCATGGTAGGCACCAGCCCCAGGGTGCGATCGCCGGACTGTTGGCGAAACTGCTCCACAAAACACCGCAACGCCGCAACGCTTTTCAAAACTTCCATATGCCCGTCCTGAACTTCTGCTCACACCCTGTAAGGGTATACATTAGCCCGGTTCAGTAACGCTGCTAGGAAAGAATGCTAATAAAGTCCAGACTGATTGAGCGCATTAGATATTGCATCAAAAAAAGCTGTGCCCCAGCGCCCTAAACCAACGGCGCAAGCGGTAATAATTAATGCGGCGATCGCTCCATTAATTACGCCAACTTCGGGACGAACAATCCCGTAGGGAACCGCCACAATAAATATTCCCAAAGCAATTCCTAGAAGGGAACGATATACCCAAGATAGATCTTTTTTCATTGAAGTTTCACTGGGTCAGCTATCGATTTAGTTTATCAAGTTCAAAAAGATAGTTAACCTCAGCACCATTTTTTAAGCTCAGGAAAAGGTTGCAAACATACGACTGTGGTGTGAATCATATTTCTGCAACTTACTATAAGTATAACGTATAAAAACCTAAGTATTTGCTCGCGACTTCTCGGTTCTGTTCTGGCTTCTAAGGCTCGCTTCAATATCCTCATCATACTGTACGAACTTATTTTAAAAGCATTAGCTGGCAGGGTTGTTTTTCGGAGAAAAGGACTTGATAGGACGCAAAAAAACAGTAGATCAAGCGCCCTAAGGAGAGCGCTTAGCTTAACCCAAAAAGGTTACTAGCAAAGACTGGTGAACGGATGAACAGGTCTGCCAGCCTAGATCCTTGGATATTTGGCTGCGTTGATTCTTATTAGTTTGACCATTAGAGTATCGACCTTTCTCATTGTAGGAAACAGGTAAAGCAGTGTCTTCCATCGCTTGGCTTTGAGCGGCCAGTTCTTCTAAACTCTGTCCTGAGTGGCGCACAATGCTGTCACAAAAAGACATTTTCAAGTAGAGACCCAAGGCATCGGCAATGGTTTGTACTCGCTGCTCAGGAAAGTGGTTATTAATCTCGTTGGTGGCAATCGCCGGTTGAGAAATGGACATATTAATGTCGCCCTTAGGGCAATAAAGATGAATCGAATCGGAGGCTGAGCGAGTAAACCAAATGGGATTTACCTTGCATTCATTGTGTCAATTCACACTACAAGAGCCAAGGACAGGGATCAGTAAAGACGCTAGATCTTTATCAGAAACCCTCTCGATCCGTATCCATTGGTTACTTGATCTAAATCAGTTTTTCGCGTGATCTAGATCGTTACTTTACGGCAGCTTCATTTTGCCTTTGTTTTAGCTTCAAACTTCAAGGGATTTCGACCTATAAACAGTGATGATTTCCACTCTAAAATTGTCGATTTAAATCAAGACGAGCTGTTGGAAGTAAGTTGCTTGGTAGAAATGACTGGGTTAGTTCTCAGTACAGGGACAAAAAATCAGACGCGAAAGCTGTAATCCTTACAGGGCAGTAATTTCAATCTGTTTACCACCCGAACGAAATTGAAATCACCTTAACCCTTAACTGGCGAGGCTTTTAGCCTCTA
>CALCTI010000377.1 GCA_937894105.1 uncultured cyanobacterium | reverse complement strand
TTTAATGGCATTGCCCGTCAAATTCAGAATGACTTGAAGCAGCCGTTGGTAGTCACCATACAGCAAAATTTCATCATGGGTTTCCGGCACCTCCACTTCGAAATACAGCCCCTTCTCTTGAATTTGCGCCTGAATCAAATTTTTGTTGGTGGTCAGCAGCCTCAGCAGTTTCACGGGCTCTTTGTTCACCTCCAGGCGATCCGCTTCAATTTTCGCCACATCCAAAATATCGTTCAGGATAATTAACAGGTGCATTGCCGACTCATTAGCCGACGTCAGAAACTCCTCCGCATCCTCGACTTGAACCACCATGCCGTCGAGCACTAGCTGGAGGGAACACAGGATGCCGTTTAGGGGAGTGCGGATTTCGTGGGAGGTGTTAGCGAGGAATTCACTTTTTAACCGCGACACTTCCTCCGCCTGTTGCCGTGCGTCCTCCAGTTCCTGCTGCTTTTTCAGCAAACTCAGGTTTTTCTCCCACAGCTCGTTGGTGAGGGTTTGGCTTTCGGTGAAAAGTTTGGCGTGGGCGATCGCCGTTCCCACCTGGTCGGACAGTTCCCGCAACAGCTCCATCTCAGCCCCGGTCCACTGGCGTACGCGATCGCATTGATACAGGGTAATAAACCCGTTCACCACGTCTCGGTATCGCGTGGCCACCACCACCAGGGACTGATTGCCATATTGATTAGGAGGAGCCTGGGCGATCGCCACCGGGTCGCCACTTTCCATGGTCTGAATAAACCCGTGCCGATCCGTCACCAATGAGGTCTCCCCACGCATGGACACAAACTCGCTGCCCACATACTCCGCCGTCACCTCAATGGTGACCTCGCCCTCTTCAATGCCTCCCTCCGCTCCCGTTTGGGGGGACCACACCACACAGCGACTAACGCTGAGGGCCTGTCCCAGCCCCTCCACCGTTTGCTGCCAAATATTTTTAAGATCTAAAGTGCGGCGAATTTGCCGAGAAATTTTCGTCAGCAGAATTTGATATAGCGCTGAGCTTAGGTGCAGCGTCCGGCGAATACTGCGGGCTATGCGGCTGAGTAAACGCTGAGGGGCTTGCAGCCCGGGCGGGGATAAAATCGGGCGATCCGCATGCTGCAGCATGGCCACCTGCCCCGCTGACGGTTCCGTCTGTATCGATCGCCCCATCACCAAAACCTGGCGGGCATGGCTTTCCGCCGTTAACACCGGGCTCATAATTAGCTCAAAAGTTTGGACGTTAGGAGAAGAATTCAGCGGCTCCTTAGACCCGCCACTAGGGGAGGGCTGTCCCTGAAATTTCTTTTGAAACTGGATTACACAGTCAAAGCGCTTGGGGACACCGTGTGTCAATACCTGCTGGAGCTGATCCAAATACTCGGCGATCGCCACCGGAGTAAACGCACAGTCCCCCAATGCACAGCCGCACAAATCCAGGGCACTTAGCCCATGGTGATCCGCCTCGCGCCAATAAAAATCCCAGTACTGCCCCGACGCATCCTGCACAAACGCCAACTCCGCCCCAAAACTAGCCAACGCCGTCGTTCCCATATAAAGCGCTGGATCTTGCCCGATTTTGTCCCCAGGCATAACGCGACTGCCCTGTCCATGGTGACTATTCTGGTCACTGGCACTGCCTGCCACAAACGCATCATTCATAGTGCCGCTCTCAAATGCTCTGCCATCAGCCACTTTGTTGCCCGTGTCTCCGTGGGCAAAATTGGAATTTACGGAGGTCCCTTGGGGCTTATCCATTGCCTCTGTGGGGTTCTTGGGACCAGAAAACGGTGAAGGGAGAGCCATAGGAGCTAGGGGAAAATGAAGACACCAGCCGGAATTACCGAAAAACGTTCAACGCTAATAAAGCCAAATTAGTGCGAATAGTTAGAAGTAAATGCGTCCCAGGGAATGAAAAATGCGGCGGTTGTGAAGCACACTCTATCGGAATACATTCTTCAATTATATTCTCAACGATCATGGGATCTTTATGTGCCATTCTTAACTTAATCGTTCCACTCGCCCCGAGGGGGAACCGTAGGGTTGCGAGGTAAAAGGCGGCTTAGGTCGTCTTCGCGATCGCGATCGCCCTGGAGCCACTGACGAATCGCCGCTTCAATGACCCGACTGGGGTTGTCCGTGAGATGCTCAATGCGATCTAACAAATCTGGATCAATTTGAATTGATAAATCGACCTTCTTGCGACCGGACCGTGGAGAAAGATTGTTATCCATAAAATTGTCGGGCGAAGTGTAACCCTGATATAGCAGTGGAAACGATTGGGTAGTGATGCAATGTGATGGTCACTCAATTTCGAAAAGCTTGAATCTTCTGTAGATTAAGGCTCAGCCTACATTACGTTGCATCACTACCAACGATTGGAACGATGTCAACAAAATTGTCAGTGTTTACGGGCAAATTCATTGACCGATGATTTGACGTAGATAAGCCGTGAGCCTACGCGGCGCTACAACCCCAGAAGGAAAACCAGGTGGTGTGTGCCCGCCGCGTCCTACCTTTATGACCAGTGACAGTACTTTGCTCGCCTACGTCAAATTTTAAAATCCTTCAAATTATATTTGGCATCCATCTAAATAAATTTTGAATTTGAACCCAAAATGACGTGCCTAGAGTTCACGTAGGCTTAAAAAAACGTAGGCTTAAAAAACGGAGGGCGTCTTAGGGCAAACTCCTAAGCACCGACGACCGAAGGCGCGACTGCCGCTCATTTTGGCGCGGGTTAACCCCAAGACCGCTAATAGCATTACACTGCAAAGTACGGCTAAGTTAATTCAATTAACTTATTGACCTGGCTAAGACACCCAGCGCTATATTGCCCCATTCATGACCGACGCACCTGTTTCAAAAATTCGCAATTTTTCTATTGTCGCCCACATTGACCATGGAAAGTCTACCCTTGCGGACCGCTTGCTCCAGGATACCGGCACCGTAGAAGACCGGAAAATGAAGGAGCAGTTCCTGGACAATATGGATCTGGAGCGGGAGCGGGGCATCACCATCAAGCTCCAGGCTGCCCGTATGAACTATGTGTCGGAAGATGGCGGCACCTACGTGCTTAACCTGATTGATACGCCGGGGCACGTGGATTTTTCCTATGAAGTGTCTCGCAGTTTGGCTGCCTGCGAAGGGGCGCTGCTGGTGGTAGACGCGTCCCAGGGGGTGGAGGCTCATACCCTGGCCAATGTGTATTTGGCGCTGGAAAATGATTTGGAAATTATTCCGGTGCTAAACAAGATCGACCTGCCGGGGGCGGAGCCGGAGCGGGTGATCCAGGAAATTGAAGAGGTGATTGGGCTGGATTGTTCCAATGCGATTATGGCGTCGGCGAAGACGGGCATTGGGATTCCGGAAATTTTAGAGGCGATCGTGCAGCAGGTGCCGCCGCCGGAGGACACGGTGGAAGAGCCGTTGCGGGCACTGATTTTTGATAGCTACTACGACAGCTATCGGGGCGTGATTGTGTATTTTCGGGTGATGGATGGCACCTTGAAGAAGGGCGATCGCGTCAAACTGATGGCATCGAAACAAGAGTACGACGTGGACGAGCTGGGGGTGTTGGCTCCCACGGAAAAGCCGGTGGATCAGCTTCACGCGGGCGAGGTGGGCTATTTTTCCGCGTCCATTAAAAGTGTGGAAGATGCGCGAGTGGGCGACACGATTACCCTGTCTAGAAAATCTGCGGCGGATCCTTTGCCGGGCTATACCGAAGCGAAGCCCATGGTGTTTTGTGGGTTGTGTCCCACCGGTGCCTGGGGCTGCTCCATATGGAAATTGTGCAGGAGCGGTTGGAGCGGGAATATAACCTGGATTTAATTGCCACGGCTCCGTCGGTGGTGTATCGGGTGACTACCGTTGACGGGGACGTGAGCTACATTGACAACCCCAGCGCGTTGCCAGATCCCCAGTATCGGGAAAAAATTGAAGAGCCCTACGTGCAGGTGGATATGATTACGCCGGAGGAATTTGTGGGGACGTTGATGGAGTTGGGGCAAAGTCGACGCGGTATTTTTAAGGATATGCGGTATCTCACTAAGGGGCGCACTACCCTGGTGTATGAGATTCCCCTGGCGGAGGTGGTGATGGACTTTTTTGACCAGCTCAAGTCGCGATCGCGGGGCTATGCCAGCATGGAATACCAGTTCCTGGATTACCGTCCCGATAAGCTGGTGCGCCTGGATGTGATGATCAATGCGGATCGGGTGGATTCGTTGGCGGCGATCGTGCATCAGGATAAGGCGTATCACGTGGGTCGGGGCCTGGTGACGAAGCTGAAAGAGCTGATTCCGCGCCACCAGTTTAAGATTCCGATTCAGGCGGGGATTGGTTCGCGCATTGTGGCGAGTGCCCAAATTCCGGCGTTGCGCAAGGACGTGTTGGCAAAATGTTATGGCGGCGATATTTCCCGGAAGAAAAAGCTGCTGAAAAAGCAGGCGAAGGGTAAGAAGCGCATGAAATCCATTGGCACTGTGGATGTGCCCCAGTCGGCGTTTATGGCGGTGTTGCAGCTTAAGCCTGAAGGGTAAAGTGGTTAGAGATTAGGAGACACCAAGCCCATGGGCGATCGCCGACCCCCCCGTGACCGTTATCGCGATGATTACCGTGAGGATTATCGCGATGATTATGGCGACAATTACCGTGAGGATTATCACGATGATTACCGTGATTCCTATGGTGATTCTCCTCCGATCCGCGGCGGTTACGAACGCCCCAATAACGAGCTGAGCTATATTCCGCGATCGCCCGTATGGCGGCGAGGGGTGGCCACGGCGATCGCTGCCATCGGCTGTTGGAGTTTGGGAGCCATGCTCGGTCGCGCGGCGCTCGGGGTGCTATTTATCGTGCTGTGGTGGCTGTTGCGGGTGGCAATGGTGGCTAACAATCGTGGGCAAAGTTTGGGGCGGCTGGCCATGGATATTAAGGTCATCGAAGGGCAAGATTTTAACTATTACGACGCGGAACAGGGACGATACGGGTGGCGATCGCCTCGGGTTCCCACCCTGCTGGAGCTAACCAAACGTGAGGCGATTCTCGGTGGAGAATTACTGCTGGGGTTTATTTCCCTGGACCTGATCGCTCGCATCAACCCGGCCGCTTTATTAACGGCGTCGCCCCTGGTTGCCGATTATGTGGTGGCGTACCTGGATGAGGATCGTCGCCAAGCCCTGCACGATCGCGTTATTGACAGCATTGTGGTGCAGACTCGCCGGGGATTTTCCCTACATATAAAAGGTCGGCGGTGGTTTGCCCAACTTCTCGATCAATCGGAACGTTTTATGAGAAAATGAGCCCCTGCGCAAAATTTTGCCCTTAAGAAAAGTTCTTACTAGGGTGAAGTTGCGCCGATTTTTCTTACTGGTTTTCCGCGTTCTGGAATCCGTCCAAAGCGTCGCCCAAAAGAAATCCCAGTTAAATTCCAATCGCTGTATCACCCCAGGTTTAGGGTGCCAATTTTGGTGTCGCCTTCGGTGGTCCCTGTGATTCGCAGTTGTCCATAGCAGCAAAAAAGGAGTGCCAACCGTGGCTAAAAGTAAAGATGTTCGCATCGTGATTACCCTGGAATGCACCGAGTGCCGAACCAATACCAATAAGCGTTCCCCTGGCGTGTCTCGCTACACCACCCAGAAAAACCGCCGTAACACCACCGGTCGCATGGAGCTAAAGAAATTTTGCTCCCATTGCAATCGCCACACAGACCACAAAGAAACCAAGTAGTCGTAGCTGGAAAAGGCATCGCGATCGCTCGTCTCTGCACGGCACACTTTGCTCGTCTCAATCCGCACGGCAAAATACATACCGCCCAGTTGTTTTTAGTTTTTCAAATTTAAGTTCTTAAGCCCATGGCCTATTATCGTCGCCGCGTATCACCCCTTAAGCCCGATGAGCCCATTGACTACAAAGATGTGGATCTGCTTCGCCGCTTCATCACCGAGCGCGGCAAGATTTTACCCCGTCGCGTAACCGGTTTAACCGCTAAGCAACAGCGCCGCCTAACCATGGCTGTAAAGCGTGCCCGTTTGCTGGCCCTGTTGCCCTTCATTAATCAAGAAGCGTAATTAATCAGGAAGCGTCAATACTTCAGTTACCTAGGGCGTGTCATCAATTAAACTCCAGAAGCCTTACGCAGTGGGAAGTACGCCCCCTGAAACACAAAAAATGCTGGGGGCTAAAGCCCTTACCGCGCGTGGGTATGAAATTTAATTGATGACAGCCCCTAAGCGCAAGGGAAATGGCACGGAGAGTTAAGGACCAACTTTCTGTGCCATTTATTTTGGTAACTTTAAGCTGAAACATTGCAACAAGACACGGAGACCGGAGCCAAAGGGGCGTTATGGAAAAGGGAAATCTGGTTGAGTTTCGCCTTGAGGATACCTATGTGCTGGCGATCGCCGACCGCCCCGAGGGCAAAAAATACTGGATTGTCATCGACGAAACGGAAAAAGCTCACACCATTCGCCCCAAGGATGTGACCTACGCCATTACCGACCAGCCCTATACCGCTGCCAAAGTGAAGGCGTTCAAAGGGGAGCTGGAGGATTTTCTTGATCCTGAGAACCTGGAGGTGGCCTGGGAGCTGCTGGTGGATGATGGGGGGTCCACAACGCCCAAAAAGCTGGCGGAGGTGCTGTTTTCTGACGACGGTACGGTGCCTTGCTATGCGGCCCACACCTTGCTAAGTACCGATAAATTATTTTTTAAGCAGAAGGGCGATCGCTACGAACCCCGCCCCCGGAACCAGGTGGCCGAAATGCGCCATCAACAGGAAATGGCGGAGCAGCGAGCCCGTGAACAGGAAGGTTTTTTACAGGTGATCGCCCAGGTGAGAGCCCAAGAAATTAGCGCAGAGGACGCTTTCGCAGACCCCGCTTACCGCAGCCGTATTGAATTAATCGAGCGGTTTGTGGTGCAAGGGGACGACATGAAAAACCGGGGGGCTGCGCTAGACTTGCTGATTTCCTGGTGCAGCTAGGGGTTTGGAGTGTCCATGAAAATCTACACGCCCGTCGCGCCAAATTGCCGAGTCGCTTTTCCGCCAAGGTCCTCGATGTGGTGCACCCCCTTGCCAAAAATCCTCCCCCCGATCCCGACGGGGAAAATCGCTTAGATCTAACCCATCTGAAGCTGTACACCATCGACGACGAAAGCACCCGAGAAATTGATGATGGGCTCAGCATTGAAATTTTGGAGGACGGGCGCGAAAAAATTTGGGTTCACATTGCCGATCCCACCCGTTGGCTTACCCTCGGCGACACCCTGGATCTGGAAGCCCGCCGCCGAGTAACGACGGTCTATCTCCCCACCGGCTCTATTCCCATGTTCCCCTTTGAGCTGGCCTCTGGACCCATGAGTTTGGTGCAGGGGCAGCAGTGCTGTGCCCTCAGCGTTGGCAGTGTGCTGGATGACGACGGGGCGGTGGACTCCTACGAAATTCACCCCAGCACTGTAAAGCCCACCTATCGCCTCACCTACGACGATGTGGATGAAATGCTCCAGCTGGGGATCACCGCTGAATCAGAATTACAAAGTTTGGGCAAATGGTCCAAGCTGCGGGAACAGTGGCGGCGTACCCAAGGGGCGATCGTGATCGATATGCCCGAATCGTCCATCAAGGTGAAGGACGATGACGTGAGCGTGGAGCTGCTGGAGGATTCCAACTCGCGGTATCTGGTGGCGGAAATGATGATTCTCACCGGGGAAGTGGCCGCCCGCTACGGTCAAAGCCATCAAATTCCCCTGCCGTTCCGGGCCCAGCCCCAGCCCGAATTGCCGCCGGAAGAAGAGCTGCTGCTGCTGCCGCCGGGGCCTGTTCGCGCCTGTGCCCTGCGGCGGTGTATGCCCCGCAGCGAAACCACCATTAGTCCCGGTCGCCACGCCAGCCTCGCCCTAGATTTCTACACCCAAGCCACCTCCCCCATCCGCCGCTACAACGACCTGATCACCCATTTCCAAATCAAGGCTCACCTGCGGGGGGACGAGCTGCCCTTTTCTCGCGAAGCCATGCAAGAGCTGTTGCAAATGACCGGGACCACCGCCTACGAATCGGTGCTGGTGGAGCGCCAAACCAATCGCTACTGGGCGCTGGAATATTTACGCCGCCACTCGGATGAAGTTTGGACGGCGCTCATGCTGCGCTGGATTCGCGAGGATGAGGGCTTTGGCAGCATTTTAATTGAAGACTTGGGGTTGGAATTAACCATGCGCTTTAAGCGGGACGTGGAGTTGGGCGATCGCCTCAATCTACAGGTCGCCTATGCCGATCCCCGTCAGGATGCCATTCAGTTTCAGGAAGTAACCCCAGAAACAGCAACGATCACTTAGGAAGCACCGGGTGAGCCATCATAACGACTAGAAGTCAATAACGACTAGAAGAAAGGCAAGAAGCTTCCCTAAGTACCCCACAGCTTGGCGCGCTCAGGGAAAGGGTGATCGCACCAATAAAACATTAGGAGCTGTCATCAATTAAATCTCAAATTCAATAGCTGCAAGGGTTTCAGCCCCTAGTATTTTTTATTTGAAAGGGCGTGTACTTCCCACTGCACAAGGCTTCTGAAGTTTAATTGATGACACGCCCTAGGGGCTGAATTCAAAAGGGCTGCGTTTAGCTACGTTAGGGGCGATGGGTTAGTTCAACAAAAAGGACATAATGGGCTACTTTGTGCAAAAAGCCAATGAAATACTGCAATTAAGGCTGTTTGATAATCCTTTGGGTAGTTATTTCATAGTATTAATCAGCCTTATTAGCGGATTAATACTAATAAGCTTGTTCCACCGATTTGGTCTCAGGAAGATTCGGCGCTTCACCAGAGATAGCCAGTTTCAAGGGGATGATGTTTTTGTCAAAGTGCTGGACTTAACGGTGTTGCCCGTTTTGTACTTTGGCATTATCTATGCAAGTTTCCAAAGCTTAAAACTGAATCCAACCTTGGCGACAGCCCTTGATGCTTCTGGCGCTATTGTGGTGGCTATTTGCTGTATTTTAGGCGTCCAGCAATTAATTGAATATAGCCTTGGATTTTACTATGCTCCTAATCGCTATGCTCCTGAAAAACGCGAAAGAAATAAGGCAAAGGTTAACCTTATTTCACCCGCAATTCGAGTGGTTTTATGGGCTGTTGGTATTGTCTTTTTACTGCAAAACTTAGGTTACGATTTGTCGGCCGTTGTGGCCAGTTTGGGGATCGGGGGGATTGCGATCGCCCTAGCCTCCCAGGGACTATTGCAAGATTTATTTAGCTACTTCGCCATTGTTTTGGATGTGCCCTTTTCTATTGGCGATTTTATTGTGGTCGACGACTATGCTGGAACTGTAAAACATATTGGCATTAAAACCACCCGCCTAGAAAGTATTTCCGGGGAACAATTAGTGTTTCCCAACCAATATTTAACCAGTGCTAAAATCCAGAATTTTCAGGAAATGAAGCGGCGGCAAGTGGTTTTTTCTTTGGGGGTTATTTACGATACAACGCGGGAAAAGCTGATAGAAATCCCTCGCGTCATTCAAGAGATAATCGAAGCAATTGAAAACACTGAATTTGTGCGATCGCACTTCGCCTCTTACGGTGCGTCGAGTCTGGATTTTGAAACGGTTTACTACGTATTAGACAGCGACTACCTTATTTATATGAACATCCAACAGCAAATTAACTTTGCCATTTGGGATGCTTTTAAATCACGCAATATTGAGTTTGCTTACCCGTCCCAAACCATTTATTTAGACCCGCCCGTCAACGGAAACCGCCAGGGTCCATCCCCCCAACAACTGTCGCCCAATGCCCACGATCCTCGTAAGCCCAAACCCCACCTTACGGAATCAAACTAGGGGGGGCGCCGGTGGAATCAACGCCATTAATTTCGTTGATCAGCGATCGCACCTGAGCATCATTAAAAAACGTTTTCGCATCTTCAATTAACATTTTGCCCCACAGATTCAGCACCAAATGCTCCACCGTGGAATAGGGCGGCTCCCGATTAATCGCCGTTCGCCCCTCCGCAATACTATTTCGACATACCGCCGACGAACGATTTTGCACTTCAGCACAATCGTACCGGCGATAATTGGCAACGGCGATCGCCAACTGGGGCTCCGCAGCCGTCTCATTAAAGGTTCGCGCCTGCTTCCACTGGGCGATCGCCTGAGACACATCACCCTGTTCGTAGCGCACCAAGCCAATATTGTTGACCGCCGGCCAAAACTCCGCGTCCTGCGCCAAAATTTGCTCGTACTGTTCCAACGCATTGGTCAACTTCCCGGTCATCCAATAAGCATTGCCCAGATCAAAACGCCCGGTCAGCTCATCCGGCTCCTCTTTCAACCCTTCCTCCAACGTGGCGATCGCCAACTCATAGCGCCGCTGCTGACCATAGGCCGAGCCCAGAGCAAACAACACCACCGTATTTGCCTCTTCCCCCTCGCCCGCCGCCTTGGCCCGCTCCAACACTTCTACCGCCTGACCCAGCTCCCCCTGCTGCAACAGCAACCCTCCCAACAACCGCATCAACCGCACATCATCTGGCAATAGCTGCGCCGCAATCTTCGCCCGAGGCAAGGCCAACTCATATCGCCCGAGCTGGGCCAACTGTCCCGCCTCCTCAAACAGCGACAGCCCATCTTGCTGCACCGATGGGGGATTCAAATTTGGCGTGTAAGGACGCACCGCTTGGGCAAGCGATCGCCCCGGCATCACCCCAACGCCAGCCGCAGCCAACGCCGCAGCAAGCCCAATCGCCACCTTTCCCGAAGAAAACACGCTTAAAACTGGAAGAAATCTAGGCATTAAAACCCTAAATCAATACTTAAAAAACTAGTGCAGAAAACAACGATGAAAACGTTAGAAGAATGACCTTAACTCGCCGAAACTAAAGCCCTACCTTTTAAAGCCTTATTCTTGACATTTATTATTTTCATTATTTGCAGAACAACTGACAACAAAGGCAAAAACTACGGCAAAAGCTGCCTCACCGTATCAATTAATTCATCAGGCTGAAACGGCTTGGCAATATACGCATCCGCCCCCTGTTTCATCCCCCAATAGCGGTCAAATTCCTCAGCCTTGCTTGTACAAAGCACCACCGGAATATGCTTCCGAGCCGCATCGGACTTAAGCCACCGACAAAACTCGTAGCCGTTCATATTCGGCATCACAATATCTGTAATCACCAAATCTGGCTGCACCGATGCAAACTGATCCTGTGCTTCGCGACCATCCTGAGCCACCGCCACCGCCATACCGTGCTGCTGTAGCAATGCCGCAATCATCTTGCGCATAGTTGGGCTGTCATCGACCACTAACACCTTACTCACCGCATCCTCCTCTTTTCAAGGCGACAGCACCCACTAAACGTAACTCCATAATGCCTTTAACCCCCAACAATATGCACCACCACATCACGAGATTGTCCCCGCTGACGATGTTCCCATAAATAGACCCCTTGCCAAGTCCCCAACGCAAGCCGTCCTTGATTAATCGGAATTTGCTCCGAAGTCTGGGTCAAAGCAGTACGAATATGGGCAGGCATATCATCTGGGCCTTCCATACTATGACGATAACCGTCACCCTCAGGCACCAATCTTCCCAAAAAAGTCTCCAGACTAAGTAGATGCCAACTTAGCAGAAGCGTTTTCGCAGTATCTGAAAGGTGAGGTCGCTGATCGCACCGTCGAAGATTACCTGATTCTGGTGCAGGCTTGATGGAAGTGGGCAGGG
>CALCTI010000376.1 GCA_937894105.1 uncultured cyanobacterium | reverse complement strand
CCATGGAGGCTCCAAAAGTCCGGTATAATTTGGGCGCGTATGACTGGTTTAGCAGGGTCATGTGTATGACCACCGCCCCCTTTTCCCCCGAAGAGATTGCCGCTGAGGGGATCAAACCGGAAGAGTACGACGATATCGTTAGCCGCCTGGGTCGCCATCCCAACCGGGCAGAGCTGGGGATGTGTGGGGTGATGTGGTCGGAGCACTGCTGCTATAAAAATTCCCGTCCCCTTCTATCCCAATTCCCCACCGAAGGACCGCGCGTGCTGGTGGTACCCGGTGAAAATGCTGGGGTTGTTGACCTGTGAGACTCGCTACACCTGGCGTTTAAAATTGAATCCCATAACCACCCCTCCGCTGTGGAGCCGTTCCAGGGAGCAGCGACGGGAGTGGGCGGTATTCTGCGGGATATTTTCACCATGGGAGCCCGCCCGATCGCCGTCCTCAATTCCCTACGATTTGGCTCCCTCGACGATGCCAATACCCGCCGTTTATTCGAAGGGGTAGTTGCCGGCATTTCCCACTACGGCAACTGTGTGGGGGTGCCAACGGTGGGAGGTGAGGTGTATTTTGCCCCTGCCTACAATTGCAATCCTTTGGTTAACGCCATGGCGATCGGCTTGATGGAAACGGACGAAATTGTGATAGCGGGGGCGTCGGGTATTGGCAATCCGGTGCTGTACGTGGGGTCTACCACCGGGCGGGATGGCATGGGAGGAGCTAGCTTTGCTAGCGCTGAATTGAGTGAAGAATCCCTGGACGATCGCCCGGCAGTGCAAGTGGGTGACCCGTTCCTGGAAAAATCCCTGATTGAAGCCTGTTTGGAAGCATTTAAAACGGGTGCGGTGGTGGCAGCGCAGGATATGGGAGCGGCGGGGCTGACCTGTTCCACAGCAGAAATGGCGGCGTCCGGTGGCGTGGGTATTGATTTAGATCTGGATAAAATTCCCGAGCGGGAACCGGGCATGGTGCCTTACGAGTACCTGCTATCGGAATCCCAAGAGCGCATGTTATTTGTGGCGGCGAAAGGGCGCGAGCAGGAGCTGATTGATATTTTCCATCGCTGGGGATTGCAGGCGGTGGTGGCTGGGAAAGTAATTGAAGAGCCCATTGTGCGCATTTGGTTTGAGGGAAAAATTGCGGCGGAAGTGCCCTCCACGGCCCTGGCCGACAATACTCCGATTTACAAGCGATCGCTGCTGGCAGAGCCCCCTGCCTATGTCCAGGAAGCATGGCAATGGAGCGCCGACCAGTTGCCGACCTGTGACGCATCGGGCATTGACGGCAAATCCTGGAGCGAGGTGTTGCAAACACTGCTGACCACCCCATCGATCGCCTCAAAAAATTGGGTGTATCGCCAGTACGACCACCAAGTGCAAAACAATACGGCGGTAATGCCCGGTGGTGCTGATGCGGCAGTGGTGCGGCTGCGCCCCCAGTTAGATTCATCGGCAGATGTGGGCTATGGCAAGGGAATCGCTGCCACGGTAGATTGCAATTCCCGGTATGTGTATTTGGATCCCTTTGGGGGCGCAAAAGCCGTCGTAGCCGAAGCGGCCCGCAATCTATCTTGTGTGGGCGCGGAACCGATCGCCGTCACCGACAACCTCAATTTTGGCAGCCCTGAAAAACCCATTGGCTACTGGCAACTAGCCGAAGCTTGCCGAGGCATTTCGGAAGGATGTGGCGCCTTTGCCACTCCGGTGACCGGCGGCAATGTGTCCCTCTATAACGAAACCCTCGATTCCAACGGCACCCCCACCGCCATTTATCCCACTCCCGTCGTCGGTATGGTGGGCTCGGTGGAAGACCTGGGCACGGTGGTTGGTCAGGCTTGGCAGAAACCGGGCGATTCCATCTATTTATTAGGCGTTCCTACCCACCAGCTTGCCGATAATGTCGAGGGAGTCACCCTAGGAGCCTCTGAATATTTGGCGCAGGTTCACAACACCATTGCCGGCAAGCCCCCCCAAGTGGATTTCGATCTAGAAAAGCAGGTACAGGCGGCGTGTCGCGATGGCATTCGGGCGGGCATTATCCGGTCTGCCCACGACTCAGCGGAAGGGGGCTTGGGCATTGCCCTGGCGGAATGTGCGATCGCCGGCAACCTGGGCGCTAATGTGAACCTGGCGGCAACGGAGATCGATCGCCAGGACGCCATTTTGTTTGCCGAAGGGGGAGCCCGCATTATCGTTACCGTCGCCGCCGATCAAGCCACCCAATGGGAAGCCACCCTGGGCGAGAAACTGCCGAATCGGTGGCAGCGTTTGGGAACCGTGTCTGAAAATGATGACTTTGTGGTGACGATCGCCGATGAAACCGTGATTCAAAACACCGTTGCCACCATGGCGAAAGGGTGGAATGGGGCGATCGCCCAGAAGGTTGCTGGGGATGTTGCGGTATGATCAATCGCGTTATGATTAAGCGGCTTAATTTGGGCGGCCTAACTTGGGCGGCTTAACTTGGGCAGTAATTCTATGTGTCTGTCATCACAGAAAGTCCACCCTAAATCCCCTAATCAAAGCATAAGCATCAAGACATTTTGTTAAGAACCGTCTAAAATCTGGTTGTCTAAAGCCCCGAAGTACTGTTCAAAACCGCGCCCCTGGCGATGGTCTACCAATCTATTGCTGAAGAAGCGCACTTCGCCCATGACTTCTCCCGTTGCTGATTCCATTTCCATTCCTAAACATCCCCCGGAATCCTATTCTTATTCCCATTCGCCGAAAGCCCCCCTCGCCTCAGCTCCCCTAGACCGCCCCGACATACCAGAGGAAGCCTGTGGCGTATTTGGTCTTTACGCTCCGGAGGCAGAAGTGGCAGCAATGACCTACTTTGGGCTGTTTGCGCTCCAACATCGAGGACAAGAATCTGCGGGTATCGCCACTTTTGACGATAGCCGCATTCATTTATATAAGGACATGGGGCTCGTCTCCCAGGTTTTTAACGAAGAAATTTTGACCACTCTGCCGGGTTATATGGCCATTGGGCACACCCGCTACTCCACCACCGGTAGTAGCAAAGTGGCCAACGCCCAGCCCCTACAAATTTCTACCAAGCGCGGCGACTTCGCCCTTGCCCACAACGGCAACCTGGTGAACGCTGTGGAGCTACGGGCAGAGCTGCGGGAGCAAGGGGTTTCCTTTGAAACCACTATCGATTCTGAGGCGATCGCCATTGCTCTGGGTCTGGAAGTCGATGCGGGCTACGACTGGATCGAAGCCGCTTCCCGTGCTTTTAAACGATGCCTCGGTGCTTTTAGCCTGGTGGTGGGCACCCCCATTGGTCTAATTGGAGCCCGAGATCCCAACGGCGTACGTCCTTTGGTGATCGGTCGCTTACCCCAAAGCGATCGCTACGTGCTCTCTTCGGAAACCTGTGGTTTAGATATTGTCGGCGCAGAGTACGTGCGGGATGTGAAGCCGGGGGAGCTAGTCATTATCAATGAAAGTGGGCTGGAATCGGTCATTTGGGCGGAGCAGCCCAATAAAAAAATGTGCGTATTTGAGATGATTTACTTTGCACGCCCTGACAGTTTGTTTAACAACGAAACCCTGTATTCTTACCGCAAGCGCCTGGGGCGGCAGTTGGCGGCAGAGTCCAGCGTGGAAGCAGATATTGTAATTGGTGTCCCTGATTCGGGCATTCCAGCGGCGATCGGCTTTTCAGAGGCGTCGGGCATTACCTATGCCGAGGGGTTAATTAAAAATCGCTACGTGGGGCGCACCTTTATCCAACCCACCCAAGCCATGAGGGAAGCGGGCATTCGTATGAAGCTGAATCCCCTTAAAGACGTGCTGGAGGGGCGGCGGGTGATTATTGTGGACGACTCCATTGTGCGGGGCACCACTAGCCGAAAAATTGTAAAAGCCCTGCGGGATGCGGGGGCAAAGGAAGTGCATATGCGCATTTCATCGCCGCCCGTCACCCACCCCTGTTTCTACGGCTTAGATACGGATAACCAGGACCAGCTAATTGCGGCAAAGCTGTCCACGGAGGCGATCGCCCAAAAAATCGGCGTGGATACCTTGGGCTACCTGAGCGAATCTGGCATGCTGAAAGTTACCCAGGAGGATGTGGATGGATTTTGCACCGCCTGCTTTAGCGGTAAGTACCCCATTCCGGTGCCCCAGTTGCTTCAGCGATCCAAGCTAATGCTGGAGGATGTGGCGTCCCATCGGGTGGGAGCGATCGCCCCGGTAGTGGATGCTCCGACGGTGGAAGCGCCGGTAGAAACCACGGAACGAGAGCCATTGCCCGTATAGACCGACACCTGAATCTACGGGGTTGGTTCTAGAACTTGGCACGTTTTAAAATTTGGCACACATTAAGGAGAGGACCGGAAAAAGTTAGATAGGGTAAAAGTAAGTTTTACACCGACCCTTCAGGGATAGCCCCCATGTTTAACCTTTCTAGTACCTCTCTCCGCTCCCACAGAATCCTTAGTTCGCGCCTTGTGTCCTTAGCTGGAAGCCTGGGGCTTGGTGCTCTTGGTATTTTGGCGATCGCTGCTGCCCCCGCCAACGCCCAAGGCAACGCCTCCACCTATCCCGACAGCTTTGTAAATCTGTATCTGAGAAATTGCAACAGCAGAACCACTGCCGACGCTGAGCTGCTGGGTATAGAAGTTAGCAAGGTTGACGACTTTTGTCAGTGTTCCTTGGAAAAACTCCAAAGCCGCTACACATTTGCCGAAGTGCAAGCCCAATCCAGTGACGTGGATATCGTAAAAATCGCCTGTGATTGTGCTGTGGAACTCAGCGTAGAGGGTCTCACTGCCCAATGTCAGTAAGAGGCATATTGGACAATAAGCTTGTGAAGCAAGACATTTTGGGAAGAGGGAGAGTGCGTGCCACCGCACCACACAGAGAGATTAAAGCTTTTGATTCGGTGCATTGGCACGACCCCCCTACCGGTCACTGGTGCCACTGTCCTGTGAACTGATGAACTGAGATTATATCGGGAAGGATGCCAGGTGCTTGATAGCGATCGCAGCTACTCCGCATGCCCCAAATAGGCTTCCAGCACCGCCGTACTTTGCTGAATCTCACTGGGGGGACCGTCGGCTAAATTTTGCCCCTCCGCCAGAACCCAAACGTGGTCGCACAGGGACATAATCACGTCCATATTGTGCTCCACAATTAAAAACGTTAGCCCCTGGCGATTCCAAAATTGAATGCGATCGCAAATTTGGTCAATTAGCGCCGGATTCACCCCCGCCGCCGGTTCATCCAGCAAAATCAGCTTTGGATCCGCCATCAGCGCCCGGGCAATTTCCAATAATTTCCGCTGTCCCCCTGACAAGGATCCAGCGTAATCCTGCGCCTTTTTCTCCAGCCCCACATCGCTCAAAATTCCCATCGCTTTTTCTTTGAGCGATCGCTGCTGCCGACCAATTACCCCCGGCTTAAGCCACACATCCCAAAACTTTTCCCCCGTTTGCTGCTGAGCCCCCAACAGCATATTGTCCAACACCGATAGCCGCGACAATGCTCGCGCCAACTGAAATGTGCGCACCATCCCTAGACGGGCAATATGGTGGGACGGCATATGTTGTACCGCTTTGCCGTTAAATGTCACTGCTCCCGTATCGGGACGAATAAAATTCGACAGTAAATTAAACAGGGTGGTTTTTCCCGCTCCGTTGGGACCAATTAAGCCTGTAATGCTACCGGTGCTCACCTGAATCGACGCCCCTTGAACGGCTTTAACCCCGTCAAAACTTTTGTGCAGATCGCGAGCATCAAGAAGAAATGGAATAGCGGTCATAGGCACGGTGAAGCGAAAAAGTGAAGCGTAGACAAGCGGCAAACGGCTAAAGATAAACAGGGCTAAAAATAAAAATACTAAAGCAGCGATCGCGCCATCGCACTAGCCTGACTGCCATAGCCGCCGCCAAATAAATTGAAGTGGTTAAGGACGTGATAGAGATTGTAAAGGGTTTTGCGCTGGTCATAACCGGAATCTAGCGCCCTCTCGTGGTTATAGCCTCGATAAAAACCGGTGGGGAAGCCCCCAAATAATTCGGTCATGGCCAAATCCGCCTCGC
>CALCTI010000375.1 GCA_937894105.1 uncultured cyanobacterium | reverse complement strand
ACGTTAACGCCCCCAGGGTTGCCCTCTAGTCCATCGGCGACTCCCCCATACGGGGATCCAGGCGATTACCACAGCTCCAGTAGCCTGGAGCAGGGTTCGGGTGACTCTTCAACGCCCTTTAAACCGTCTGCACCGAAACCTTCTAATCAGGGGCGATCGCCCGGCACTCCGTCGGAAGATCTAGGGAACAGTGCCCAAAGCTCCCAAGAGTGGGCAGAATACATTGCCAATCAGCTGGCGCGCGCCCTTGCCAAGCATCTTGGGGCGGGTCCTGACGAAACACCGCAGCGGGTCTCAGTGCAGCGGGTGGGGGCGAAAATCTTGCCCCCTGCCTCCCCCAAGCGATCGCCCCTGGTGCCACCCACGACGGGACAGCGGCGACTGTTGATCACTTGCCTATGCCGATATGAAGCACAGGGGATAGGGGAGTCGAATTTCACCAGCACTGACTTTGCCCATGATTTTACCGATGCCTTAGAAACCACCGTTGCACCGGCTGTAACCCGGATTATGCGCCAGTTGCCCCTCACCGGGTTTGACTATGGCTATGGGGTGATTAAGGCGGAATCGGGCACTGCATTGGATGAGTCCCGCCCCCAGGTTAGTGTTCGGGTTAATTTGCGATCGCCCACAGAGCAGCTAAAAACCTGGGCTCGCTGGGGGGACGTGGAGGCACTGGTGCGGCTGTTTAACCAGGGCCTCGGGAACAGTTGTCAACCGGTAACGGCTCAGCAGCAGGAAAACACTCTCTATGTGTTTTGCCGGGAAAACCCTGATCGCAACGATCCGCCCTTGGACCAAAGCCGCGTGGTAGGAACGTTGGCTCCCATTGCCCAGAGCATCGCTCCCCAGGGAATTCATTCGCTGGTGCTTTATGGCTATGCCCAGCATCCAGGAGAGACTCCAAGTCCTAGTTCTAATACTTTAAGTACTGACAGTGCGTCCCCAGGCTTTTCCCAGACCTCTGTCCAGGACTCTTTCCCAAAATCATCCCAAGGATCGTACCGACCGGCACCGCCCATTTCCGTTGACATTAGCCAAGGCGGCGACGAAGATACGCCCCTATGGATTGACTGGATTGACTTACCGGCCATGGCCGACGCGGAGCGGGCTGAATCGACGATCGCCCTGGCAATGCGGGGCTACTTACCGCCCTTAGCCCATTTGCTAGAGCGGTTGGTGAACGACGATTTAGATCACTGGCTGGCCACGGGGGGACGACAGGTGGTGTGCGATCGGCACCGTCGTCATCCTGACACGTTGCAGGTGGTGATTTACGGTCCCGATGTGCCCCCTAGCGATGGGGTTGTGCCGGGCATTGTAAAAGCCTTAAAACCTTTGGCGGGCATTAACCGGTTGGTGGTGTATGGGCAAAGCGTTTACCAGTCTCACTGGGAGTCAATTCACACCCTGGGCAAGGCGACGAAACAGGATAAGGCGAAATCGCGAGTCCTAACGCCGCCCCTTGACAATCCCTTCGTTGCCTCCGACGCGTTAGCCCCTCCGAACGATGCTGCTGTCGAAACCACTCCCACCCCAGGGAGCACGGGGAGCTCGTTGTTGCCCCTGGCTCCCCCGCGCTGGTCGCTTCCTCACTGGCAGGAGCTTCCCCACATCCTGCGCAATGGGCTTATCCAGGTGGGGGTATGTGCTCCCATCGCGGCGGGTGGTAAGGCGGAAAAAGAAAGGGGGGGCGATCGCGACGACGGGCTGCTGGATATGCTGGTGGGCATGACCCGGGCGCGGGTTGCCGCCGCTGGACTTTGTGGAATTTTAGCCGCGGCCGCCTTGGATTTGGGCTTGGCAAAAGGGGGGTGGCTGGCGTCGCGAGGGTTGCCCGCTGCATCGTCTCAAAATTCGCCCGCCGTTGGGACCGCCGTTGATTCCAGTCCGGGAATTACGCCACTGCCAGAGTTGCCGTCTTTTAATAGCCCCCAATTTGACCACCAGCTCGAGCTTTATAGACAGTTTGTGCTGGATCAGGGGCGACCGGATGTGTTGGTGGTGGGTAGCTCTCGGGCGTTACGGGGTTTTGACCCTGGGAAGCTTAACCAGCTACGGGAGCAAAATCAGCAGCCCCCATTAAAAATTTTCAACCTGAGCGTTAACGGTGCCACCGCCAAGGTAATTGCTATGGTGCTGGTGGATTTATTGCCGCCGGGGCATTTGCCGCCCTTGGTGATTTGGGCCGACGGCGCTCGAGCTTTTAATAGCGGTCGCCGGGATGGGACCCACGGAGCGATCGCCCAGTCCCCCGGTTACCGCCTGGTGCTGCAGGACCAGTTTCCGTTGCCGGATTTAGGCGACAGCGCACCAAGCAATGCCGGTACTGCAACTTTGGGAGGAGTGCGCGCCCTTAGTGTCCCCAGCCTGCCGATGCCTGCCGCCCGTGCTGGCAATGGCACTGACAACAGCAGGACAACCAAGGGCGATCGCCCAGGAGATCCCACCCGCAGGGCACCCATGCCCACGTTGGTCAGCAGCCGTGAAATATCGCCCTTTTTCCAAACCACAGCGTTGGGATACTGGCTACGAAAACTGCCAACGGAGGCGGACTTTGACGCATGGTTCGAAGGCACCATCGGACAAGGATCCGGAGCCTTTCGCCAGCGCACCCAGCTGCGGAAAATTGCCCAAAGCCAGCTCCAAAACCTTCCCATCGTGGACCTGTGGAGCCAGCCAGCGCCGCCGCCCGAGATTAGCCCGGTGATGGACATGGTCGCCGCCGGAGCCCAGCGCCGCCTGGGTAACGCTCCGGCCATTACCAACGGAAAGCAGGACGGCATCGTGGACGAAAGTGGATTCTTGCCCCTGTCAGTGGAATTTGACCCGACCACCTACTACGAGCGCCACCCCCGTGTTCCTGGAGCCTTTGATAACGATTACCGCCTGTTTTCCCTCCAAGGGGAGCAGTCCCAGTCCCTAAAGACCGTAATTCGCCATTTACGGCAACATCGCAGCGAGCTGGTTTTTGTTAACGTGCCCCTCACCACCCAATATTTGGATCCGGTGCGATCCCTGTGGGAAAACAAATTCAGCCGATTTATGCGCTCCCAAGATTTGACCTATTTGGACTTTGCTTCCCTGTGGCCCAATCAAGCCACCTATTTTTCCGACCCCAGCCACCTCAACCGCACCGGAGCTCGAGCCCTGATTCGGGCGATCGCCAAAGCCTCTAATGTTCCCTGGCCCAAACCACCACCCAGTTCGTAAATATCCCTTGAGTACCTATAAAGTGTCCTGCGTCAATCAGGGGGGTTGACGATAAAAAGCGGCAAAGATCCCCTAAGTGAGCGCCCATTGAGTGGACACTGCCCAGTAAGTATTTCTTGATTTTATAAACGGCAACAAGCAAATCCCAAAGGCGGCAAACTGTTCAGAAAGCCCATAGTTTGCTGATGATTTGTCGAAAATATGTGGATGATTACGTCGACAATGACGCCAGAAATATTACAAAGCTGTCAACGTCTGCGGAATGATTCATGTCAGTTCGAGGAAAAAAGTGCATTATTGTAGTGCATCTCCAATCCTAAGAAAGGACTGCCATTGGCATTTGCCATCAGCTTTCCTAGTCAGGGCGGCTGGCAAAGGGAATCGCCACCTTTTGCTATGCACTTTTGCACGATCATACTTAGCACGGCCCCTGTTGGGACTTTTTGACATTGTTAAAAAGGTAAGGGCCGCTACCGTAAAATCGCAGCGCGGCACCAGATGGCATTAAATTCGCCCAGCTTTGTGGGACGAACCAACCCTGGACTGCTTTAAGTTAATTTCAAATAATTTTAAACTTGTGTTTGGTTAGCCAGGTTTAGTCTGCCGATGGCTAACAATTGCTAACAGTAAATAAGTATATAGATGACGAATTCCAGCACTGGTGGTTTTTTGGCGTCCCTAACCCAGCCAGATCGGGTAGGGCTCTTGACCCAGCGGGTAAAAAATTTACCTGTTGCTGAATTCGTGTGTCTGTTGGACTTTATTACCGCAGAATTTCAACAGTCCCTTCAAGCGTTTGACCTGGTTAATAATGCCGCCCTCGAGCAAATCCTAGAGCAGATACTAGATGCGCTGACGTTTAAAGTGGGGCAGGTGTTGCACGCAGAACACACCACAATTTTTCTGGTAGATCCAGATAAACACCAGCTTTGGAGCAAGCTGCCCACCGAAGCCAATAAAAATACCCGCAGCCATACCTCCACCAACGGCTCCTCTGACGATCTTGGTCACGGTAGTACCGGTCAAGGGGATGTTTCCTTAAATGGGGCGTCACCGTCGAAAACTTCTGGCGCTGGCAATAATTCGTCACTCCCATCGGCTCAGGAGTTGCGATCGCCCCTGCACCTGGGCATTACCGGGCAAGCGGCCACCACCGGCACCGTTCAAAATATCAACAACGCCACCGAGCACCCCAAGTTTGCCCCCACCGTAGATGCCCTGGGAGGGCTAGACGCCCGAAATTTACTCTGTATGCCCGTACGCAGCAGCAGCGGCACTGTGGTGGCAGTGGTTCAGCTATTGAATAAGGTGGACGGTAAACCTGACGGGGACGCTGACGAGACTCACACGCACAACCAGAGCACTACTTCCCCTGGGCACCGGACTGCCCCCAGTAAAGCAGACTGGAACGGGGCCGATATTCCGTTTACCGCTGCCGATGAAAAGCGATTTCAGGAGTTTGCCGCCTCCATTGGCATTATTTTAGAAAGCTGCCAGTCTTTCCACGCCGTGGCTCGTAACCAGCGGGGGGTGACGGCGCTGTTGAAGGCGATGACCTGCCTGTCCCAAACGTTGGACTTGAACGGCACGTTGCAGGTGGTGATGAAGGAGGCGCGGGATTTAATTCAGGCTGAGCATAGTAACTTTTTTCTCTTTGATGAGTCGGGCGATCGCCTCTTGCAGGGACAAACCTCGCCCCTCGACCCATCTCACCCTGCTCCGCCCTCCCAAACCGTGTCTCGGAATCGTGGCTTGCTAGGCTACGTTGCCCGCACTGGCGAAACGTTAAATATCAGCAACGTAGCCCAAGATGATCGCTTTGACCCGGATACAGACCGCAGCCCCACCGGTCCCACCCGCAATGTGTTGTGTATGCCGGTGTTTAACCCGGAGGGGCAGCTGATTGGCGTCAGCCAGCTGATCAATCGAAAACAGGGCAGCTTTACGGCCTCTGACGAAGCCTTTTTAAAAGCTTTTAATACCCAGGCGGCGATCGCCCTAGAAAATGCGCGTCTGTTTGAAACCCTACTGCTAGAGCAGCAGTACCAGCGAGATATTTTAAGTAGCCTCTCTAACGCGGTTATTTCCACGGATCTGGAAGGAAACATTGTCACCATTAATATTGCCGCCCTAAAGCTGCTCGGCTGCCCGGTGTCAGAGGAGCGCGACAGCAGCGTTAGCACCTACGAAGGCATTTGGCGGCGTCATTTGGTGGGGCGGCCGGTGTGGGATATTTTGCCATTGGATAAGCTCCACCTGCGTTTGGAAGATAGCCTGACCTACGGAGCGCGATCGCAAATTCCTGAGCAAAAGCTAAACCTATTGGTGGCGCGAGACACCTATGGCTATCCCGCCCTGGCCCACCGTCGCAATGACCAAATTTTGCTGTGGAACGATTCCAAGTATCCTTTTATTCCGCCTCCGGGTGATGACGATACGGTTTCCGATACGCCGGGGACTGGCGCTGATCATATCGAGCGCGTCAACGTCACGGTCAATGTGGCCATCAATCCTTTAACGAATCCCGAGGGGGAGGTGCGAGGGGCGTTGGTGGTCCTGGAGGATGTGAGTCGGGAAAAGCGCCTGAAAGCCACCATGTACCGCTATATGAATCCGGGAGTGGCGGACCAGGCGATCGCCCTGGGGGAAGAGTCCCTGCTGGCGGGGGAGCGCAAGGACGTAACCATTCTGTTTTCCGATATTCGTGGCTACACCACCTTGACGGAAGATCTGGGGGCAACGGAAGTGGTGTCCATGCTAAACAGCTACTTCGGCACCATGGTGGAAGCGGTGTTTGAGTATGGTGGCACCTTGGATAAATTTATTGGTGATGCCCTAATGGCCGTATTCGGTGCGCCCCTGCCATTGGACGATGACCATGCTTGGATGGCCGTTGCCTGTGCCCTAGAAATGCGATCGCGCCTCAACAAACTCAACCGCCACCGTCAGCTGTTAAACCAACCTCCCATTCAAATTGGCATTGGCATTGGCTCTGGCGAAGTGGTAGTGGGCAATATTGGCTCCAGCCGTCGCATGGACTACACCGCCATTGGGGACGCCGTAAACGTTAGCGCCCGCCTAGAGAGCCTGACGAAGGAATATCGCTGCGACATGATTGTGAGCGAATCGACCTATGCCCATTGCCGCGATCGCGTTTGGGCGCGGGATTTAGATCGGGTTCGGGTGAAGGGCAAAACCGAGACGACCCGGATTTACGAAATTTTGGGCTTAAAGTCTAGGCGTTTATCCCGCACCCAGCAAGAATTTCTGGAGCGTTACCACATGGGGCGCCGCGCCTACGAGTCCCACAAATTTCAGCGAGCGTTAGTCCACTTCGCCGCTGCCCAGCAGCTTCGTCCCCGCGACCACGGTGTCGCTCTCCACATCGACCGGGTAACGGCAGCATTAGACTGTCCCCCCGCAGATTTCTGGAATGTTTACCAACTCGAGGAGGACACTTAGATCTGTCGATCTCGACTCTGCTGTCCCCCAAAGGCCTTGCTGACATTGGGCTAGCTTCCACGAAAATCCCTAGGTATCGATCTCACCCTCGTCTCAAATCCATGAAAATACAAGATGACGATAAAAGATTGCCCGATGGTCTCGACTATCTTTTGAGCAATTGAGCAAGGCCTCACATAGAGTACAGTTGCCCATAGCAAGCTGATATGGACTGGTTGTCGAGCTATTTATTGGTAGATGATGGCTACTGGTACATGACGGAGTTATCCACAAGCCTTGCTGAATCTCAGGAGATCACAGTGCGTGTAAATGTGAAGGGTATGTGAAGTTTCGGCTAATAGTTCAAGATTTTTTCCGCGGAAAAAGGGTGCGATAGTGTGTTTTTGAGTGCAGACAAACCGCTAAGCTGGGGTTGGTTGAAGTGGCTTATCCTATATGGCTTTAGGTTGCATGCAGTAAGGTGAACGGAAAGGTGAACGAAGGGCTGTGATTCCTTGGTTATTTGCCAAGGTGAAACGGTGTCACCGCTAGCGTCAGTGACCTGCTGTCTACGATGCCAATTCGTGTTTAATGCTAATTCCCTTCGGGTCGGTATTCAGTGGGAGTTATAGAGTTCAAGGGCTGTGAGGTTTGGGTTTTGGGTAATCAAGTTTCAGCTAGTCGATCACTAGGACCTTTGCAGCCTGGGAGCGTTGTGAACGGG
>CALCTI010000374.1 GCA_937894105.1 uncultured cyanobacterium | reverse complement strand
GACCGGTCAGGGCATCCACTTCCAACAGTACATCGTGGGGCTGCACCACGTCCTTGATTTGCCCCAGCTCTTCCATCATGTCCTGGTCAATTTGCAATCGACCAGCCGTATCCACAATCACCGTATCGATCGCTTCAGCCTGTGCCTTTTCAATCCCCTGCCGCGCAATATCTACCGGATTCGCCTCAGCCCCCAGGGAAAACACCGGCACATCAATTTGCTTACCCAGGGTTTTCAACTGGTCGATCGCCGCAGGACGATACACATCCGCCGCCACCATCAGGACAGACCGCTTCTCCTTGCGCAAATGCAGGGCTAATTTGGCCGTAGCGGTGGTTTTACCGGTACCCTGCAAGCCCGCCATCAACACCACCGTGGGAGCCTGGTCCGCCTGGGCTAAAGGGACATTGCTATCCCCCATCAGCGCTACCAGCTCATCGTTCACAACCTTGATAAACTGCTGTCCCGGATTAACGCCGCTCACCACCTCAGCCCCCTGGGCCTTGGCTTCTACGTCCTTAATAAATTGCTTTACAACGTTTAAATTAACATCCGCTTCCAGCAGGGCTCGCCGCACTTCTTTTAAGGCGTCTTTAATGTTTTCCGGGCTAATTTTGTCCTGACCCCGCAGGGACTTCCAGGCGGACTCAAAGCGATCGGAGAGGGCTTCAAACATGGTGGCGACGATAGTTGTGCGGGGCGTTAAATGCCCTCAATTAGATATTTGATAATACCGTGCCAATTCCCCAACGGGATAATCATTGGCACCGGTTGTTACGGCTTACGTTTAAAAAATCTACCGCCGGTTTGTTTTCTGATGGCGTTAGATTCACGAATCAGCCAGTAGCTGAGGGAAAGGGCGGCGATCGCCACCCCCAGCCCAATAATCTCCACCCCATCCACCTTATTTAAATCAAGTAAAATAATTTTCCGAGCAACGGCGGTCAAGGACGTAGCTACCACCAGCTCCACCTGCACCACGTGTTTGCGCAAGTATGCAGTAATATTTTCCAGAATTTCCAGCGCAATCAAAATACTGAGGAAGCGCCCAAAAATATCCTGCAGCTCCTTCGTGAAAAATCCGTCGGGAGAATCCGTTAGCTGACCGCTTAGTAGAAACAACAGGTCAACGCAAGCCACCAAAATCACCGCTACCATGGCGATCGACAGGATACGAGACACCAACCCTTCCACCATTTCCATAACGTGAATAAACTCGCGATCTCGATATAGGGCTCTCCAGAGGGTTTTCATAAAGGGGACCATAGGACTCAGGAATGCTTAAGGAATGACGGTTATTGGATGTTCACACTGGGGGCTGTCATCAATTAAACTCCAAAAGCTTCAAAATGCTTTGCTTAATGTGCCGTCTTCCAATTTTTCTCCCGTGTTTTCCTCCAAATCTGACCCTTCATTACTGCCCAGCCACGATCAGGACCAACGCGATCGCTGCGTCGTAAATAGGGCAGAGCGGCTGGATCGATATTTAGCCCAGCAATGGCCGAACCTGTCGCGATCGCGGTTCCAAAAATTAATCGAAGGGGGACAGGTGCGCCATAACGGTCAAGTGTGCACCAATAAAAAACTGATGTTGACGGTGGGCGACTCCCTGGAAGTAACCATCCCCGCCGCACAACCCCTAAAAATAGAACCCCAGGCAATCCCCCTCGATATTTTGTACGAGGACCGGGACGTGGTCGTTATTAATAAGCCAGCCGGCATGGTGGTGCACCCATCTGCGGGGCATGAAGATGGCACCTTGGTAAATGCCCTACTAGCCCACTGCCAAACCCTGCCGGGGATGGAAGCCCCCGCTATCAATGGCGTCAAACGTCCCGGCGTGGTCCATCGCCTGGACCGGGACACCACCGGAGCCATTATGTTCGCCAAAACGGACCTGGCTAACCAACATCTCCAGGCGCAGCTACGACACAAAACTGCCCACCGGGAATACCTCGGCGTTATCTTCGGCTCCCCTCGCCACCAGGACGGCATTATCAACAAGCCTGTGGGACGCAATCCCAACGATCGCAAGCGCCAGGGCATCCTGCCCGAAGACAAAGGCGGCCGCCACGCCATTACCCACTGGTCCATTGAAGAACGCCTGGGCAATTTTACGGTAATGCGCTTCGAGCTAAAAACCGGGCGTACTCACCAAATCCGCGTTCACTGCACCGATATGGGACACCCCATTGTGGGCGATCGCACCTATGGATCCAGCCGCTCCAAAATTGGCGTCAACCTTCCCGGTCAAGCCCTCCACGCCTGGAAACTACGATTTATGCACCCGCGCACCGGGGAAATTATCGCCACCGAAGCCCCCCTGCCTGAGCATTTCACCACGTTGTTAGAGGTCCTGCGGCGGCGATCGCACTAGGGGCTGTCATCAATTAAACATCTAAGCTAAGAGCTATAAGGGTTTCAGCCCCTAGCATTTTTTATTTTAAAAGGGCGTGTACTCCCCACTGCGTAAAGCTTCTGGCGCTTAATTGATGACACGCCCTAATCTCGGCGCACTTGCCAACAAGCCTTACCAATCAACGCTTTAATCTCGAACTGTACAAAGGCGGCACCCAGATTCGAACTGGGGATAAAGGATTTGCAATCCTCTGCCTTACCACTTGGCCATGCCGCCCTAACTTTCACCTTACGCTACAGCCCTGAAATACCCAGTTCTGCAACAGCGATAAGCATCATAGCTAATCTTGGGTTCCGCAACAAACTCATATTACCTGACTTAACTTAGCGGGCTTAACTTTCTCATCGCCCCACATACCCCCCCAGCCCATTTCAGCAGTCGAACTCGAAACAAGGAAGGCGCTCCATGGACAGAATCAAGGAACGCCGCACCGATAAATCGAAACAGAGTTGAATTAGAGCATTTCAGGAACTAGCCCTAAAGCCAGCCCACAGCATCAACATTTAGCCTTCAGGGGTAGAAGAACCGACACCCATCATGGTGCTGTCCTTCATAAAGCCGCTGTAAGCCTCCATGCCGTGCTCGCCCACATCCAAGCCCATGCTCTCCTCATCAGCCTCCACACGAATGCCGATGGTCGCTTTTAGGGCGTACCAGAAGATAGTGGAGAACAGAACGGTCATCCCACCGATAGTGGCAATACCGATGAACTGGTTGATGACTTGCTGGAAGCCGCCACCGTAGAACAAACCGCTCTCGGTGTTGAACAAACCTACAGCTAAGGTGCCCCACATACCACAGACTAGGTGAACCGAAGTGGCACCAACGGGGTCATCAATCTTCAGTACAGAGTCAATGAACCCAACGGAGAACACAACAATCAAGCCAGCGATACCACCGACGATGACTGCGCCGAAGAAGTCTACGCCATCACAGCCAGCGGTGATGCCCACCAAGCCAGCCAGGATACCGTTGATAATCATGGACAGGTCAGGCTTGCCAGAGGTTGCCCAAGAGGTCATGGTTGCAACCACACCACCAGCAGCAGCAGCCAAGTTGGTGGTCAAAGCAATGTAGGGAACGGTCTCGTCAGCAGCAAGAACAGAACCGGGGTTGAAACCAAACCAGCCAATCCAAAGAATCAAGCAACCCAGGGTCGCGATACTCATGTTGTGGCCGGGGATAGCGCGAGCTTGACCCCCTTCGTACTTGCCCATGCGGGGTCCAAGAATCGCAGCACCCATCAAAGCAGCCCAGCCGCCGACAGAGTGTACAACAGTGGATCCAGCAAAGTCAGAGAAACCTAGGTCCCCTAGCCAAGCGTTGCCGCTCCAGACCCAGTGACCGGTGATGGGGTAGGAAATACCCACTAGCAAGATGCTGAAAAGCAAGAATGCATCAAAGCGAATCCGCTCAGCAACGGCTCCGGAGACGATGGTAGCGGCGGTACCAGCAAAGGCAGCCTGGAATAGGAACGCCACGGAAACAGGCAAGCCTGCGGGGAACGGATCCAAACCGTAGGTTCCCGGGTCGTCGCTACCAAGGAAGAAGCCGCTGAGACCAATAAAGGAATTATCAGTGGCAAACATGAAGGAGTAGCCAACGGCCCAGAAAATGAGGGTAGCCAATGCGAAGACGATTAGGTTCTTCGACAAAATGTTGACTGCATTTTTCTGACGGCAGAAGCCGGTTTCCAACATGCCGAAGCCAGCGTTCATAAAGATCACTAGCACTGCTGCAATGGTGATCCAGATGGCATCCAAAATTCCTTTCAGCGTTGCAGCGTCTGGGGGACCGTCCTGTGCTGATGCGGAAAAGCTGAAGACGCTGACGATCGCGATCGCCAACGGGATACAGGCTGCCCAAGTCCAGGGATTCCGTCGTCCGAAGACAGACTGGGTCAGCTCTTGTAAAAACTGTAATAAATCAGGGAATCTGTCCGGGCGATTAGACGCCGAGATCACTGCCCTTCTGCGCTTAAACCTTGACATGAACTTATAAAACACTCCTCAAATTGCAATGATGTGATTTAGAGAGTCTAGAGTCTAAATAGCTGATACGGGAAGGTAGCACTAGGAAATTTAACTAACAGATTTAATTATTCTGTTGTTACTGTTGCCAACCTGGGTTACCCATTGCTATTCCATCCTTCTACTCCTAAAGTCACTTCGATAGCTCGTCGTCTGAACTGGCAATGGAAATCAGTAAGCACTGCACCAAAGCCTAGTTTGATGATTTAAATCTCTGGCGACGCTGCACCAAAATTGCACCAAGATTACCTGGTGAATTCTGTATTAGACAATACCGTCTGTTTGCGGGATCCTCAAATGACCGTTTGAAAAGGCTGAAACTAAGATGGATCAACACTTCTGGATAGATGGGTCCTACGGCGTCGAGTTAACGATTGAATAACGAGGTCTCAGGACAGATTCTAAGGCAACGTCAATGGTCGCGAGGAGCCGCGCATACTCGATGCACACTGGTGCGGCTTGCTTTTTAGAACAATGTTCCCACCCCTAACGTTGGCACCTAAACGAAGCGTGCAAGGGATGCAAATTAGCTCCCCTAACGGCTCGGTAAAAGCCCTTGAAAGGCTCAATATTTCTTTTTGGCAATTGTCAGGCTACCCTTTTGATTCATTTTTGCCTCTGTTCCAATTCTTAAGAAAATTATTGGTGTCGTGTCTCTATTGAAACACTATGGCAGCCTAGGACAAGCTTAGTTAGCAATGTTGTCAATGCCCTTGCCAATGAGAGGAATCAATGGAAGAAAGCTGCTAACAAGAGGAAACTGTGTGAAGTGATTGGCTTGCATTCCTTATGGCAGCCATTGGCAATCAGTCTTAAATATCATGTCCTTATCGGCAAAAGAACAAGACTTGTCAAACTACACTATCAAGGAGCACCGGGGTAGGCATTTGAACAAGCACTCACAGATAGGGGATGCAGCGCATGGAAGTTAATGAGCTGGTGGAACGCTACCAATCTGGGGAGCGCATTTTTAACCAGATCAACTTATATGAAGCAGATTTAAGTGGGTTAGAGCTTCCTGAAATTTCCCTACAGCGGTGCGATCTTAGGGATGCCAACCTTGAGGGCACTAACTTTCGCTTGGCAAATCTGCGAGAGGCAAAATTAAGCAACGTCAATCTTAATCAAGCGGATTTGCGGGGAGCGAATTGTCGAGAGGCTCGGCTGGATGGAGCCTCCTTACAAGGAGCTAACTGCGTGGAAGCAAATTTCATTGGTGCTGATTTATCAAAGGCTGATTTAAGTCAGCAGGCGAAGCTGGACGGGGCGTCCTTGCGAGGAGCAAAGCTGGCGGAAACCAATTTGGAAGGGGCTAGCCTGGTTGAGACAAATTTAAGCGAAGCGGATTTAAATCAAGCGGTGCTGACTCGGGCTATTCTTCGTGAGGGTACCCTCCATCAGGCGAGGCTAACTGGGGTGGATTTCACTTCTGCTAACCTAACGAAAGCGAATTTAACTAAAGTTAATTTGAACGAGGCCATATTGGTTCGGGCAAATTTAACTGACGCGTTTTTGTCTGGGGCGTCCTTATTGGGGGCAAATTTAGATAGCTGCGATTTGAGGCGGGCTAAGCTGGTGGGCACTGATTTGACCGGTGCCAATTTAAATAAGGCAAACCTGCGAGAAACGAATTTAAGCTGGTCCACGTTGCGGCAAACGAATTTAAGTAACTGCAATTTATTTCAGGCGCAGCTTCAGTGGTCCAATGCCTCTGGAGCAAATTTATCAGGGGCGGTTTTGATTAATGCGGAAATGTTGCGGACTAATTTGCGTCAGGTCAAGTTGCGGGGGGCGCTGATGCCTGATGGCAAGAAGTTTGAATAGACCATCTGAAACGTAGACTGCCTTAAACATAGACCGTCTTAAGAGGGTGGATTTTTCCTTATGCCTGTTTGGCCACGCGTTCTTTCATATAGTTAATCGCCACAGATGTAGAGCATTTCGTGTGACTGGCGTATGCTCAACACCAATTCTTTCAAGCGGAGAGGCGTCTTTGGAAATAGGGTGGCTATCTGACAAAAGGCTATACCCTCACACGAAGGGCAGGGCAGGGGCAGCGTAAGCTTTGATCTGTTTTCAAAGATGGATTTTTGTGGGATTTGGGCGATCGCCCAGCAGTCCAAATTACTGGGGTGCTCCCGATGTATCGATACTGTCACCGAAGTCCGTATCGAGCATAAATTCTGAACCAAAGCCAGAGAAATGGGACACATCAGAGGTTCCGTAGGAGGGCATTAGGTCAGAATCTTCTGGTGCCTGATAGGCGCTGTCTCGAGACGGAGGCGGCACTACATAGACCACGCCGAGGGTGCCCGGTTGGCGGGCAAAGTGAATGCGCTCTGCGTAGAAAACTAGCCGTAACAAGTGTCCATCCTGGTGGCGTCCAGAAATTTGACACTCCACCGGCGAATCAGGGCGGTCAATACAGCGCTGCATTTGCTGTACGAACTGGTCCTGGTAGTCCACTGGTATTAGGTCCAAAATTGACTCCATGCGGGCAATTTCCCGACGACGATAGCCAAATAAGGTGGCAAATTTGCGGTTGACGTAGCGTAATTTTCCTTCGGCGGTGGTGATGTACAGGGCCCGCGCTAGGAACTGGGAAGGTTTTTCCGCTGGCGGTAAAATAACGTCGTGCGTCCCATTAATAATGGGAGCGGTGTGGTCAGAATAAAGCTGGGCATTTTCCAACACCAATGCGATTCCGTCGCTGACTTTTTCCATGAGCCGCACGCAGTCTTCGGGAAAATAGTCTGGGGTTTCGTGGGTTAAGGTGACTAGTCCTAAAATTCGATTACCCCGTTGAAGGGGAATGCACAGGGCTGATCGCACCGTATAGGGCTGATTGGGTAATACGACCCAGCGATCGTCTGCGATTGTGTCTTGAATACAGCCAATTTTGCGATGTTCAGTGACCCAAGCGGCCAAACCGTCATCCAGGATACGCCCAATGATCGCCCGTTTTTGTTCGCGAATAGTTGCCCCTCGTGCAAGGAGACATTCGGATACTGCCCCCGCTTCATTCAATAAAAATAAACTGCCCTGTTCCGCGTGGGTACACTCCTGACACACCTCTAAAATCTGTTGCAACAGGGCTTTTACCATTAGGGTTCCCGACGCCATACGCGCGGTCCTCACCCAAGTGGTCAGTAAATCCTGCTGAATGACCAGCGCCCGGTTAGCCATCATCAGCTCTGTTATGTCGCTGGCGGCTGAATTTGACATCGTAAAGTGTGCCGTGGGCTGGTTGGATGTTGCTTCGTCCGCCGGCGCTTTGTCTTGGGATCCCTGTCCGTTCCGCGAATTTGCCGTGAGCCCCTGCCCACTGGGATCGCCTAAGTTTCGCTCTTTCATCGTCCCATTTTGAAACGCTCCTTGGGGGGCTCCGTTACCCTGTGATCGGATTTGCTTATTGTAGTCGCTGCGATCGCCGTTGATTTTTGGAGACACCACTGGACGAGGGAGATTATTTGGGGCGAGCCGATGGGAACCATTTTGGGAGTGCATGGAGCTGAAATAGCCTGACGGCATGGTGAAACGGTCTAAGCAGATGCGTTTGGGACCTTTAGGTTGCTATTAGGTCCCTATTCGGTCCCGAAGGGAGAGTGGCATGGGTATGATTTGAAGGTGTTACCTGGACCTGTATAGGGTCCTGTTTAAGAGTTTTCTGACGGCTCTCCTTAGGCAATCTCAAGGACTGAAAAAAAGTCACCCCAAAGACAATGGAAAACACGAAAGAAAGACTTTATACCAATAGGACAATAGACAGTGTTCCTAACAGTAGGGCTTGGTGAACAATCGCGGTATTGGCTAGGCGCTGAAGTTGAGCGCTGAGGGTTTATATCAAAAGCAGTTACTGGAAATTGTAAAGGATGGGTTTGACTGTGGTTCAGTGGGATCCCTGTCTCGTTTCACGATGGTGCGTAAAGTAACAAAACGACACATGATCTGCAAATGCACTACGGATAAGTAGAGAAATTTTTCCGTAAGTTTTACGGGCTAAAAGTAAAAAAGCACACGAAAAAAGTACACGTCATAAAAGTGCGCGTCATAGCTGATCGCTTATTTGATCGCGTAGTTGATTGCTATTGATGTTAAGAGGTTTGGCGTAATGGTGGGTGGCTCAAGCCGCACTGTTGGCTGTGCCAATACTTCGCGATGTTTTGGTTTTTTATTGAACTGAATTATGGACTCGGCTGCGTCTTGCAATCGGTTCATTCTCAGAATTAGAAGCGGCGTATTTTTTATGCTGTCGGTTTAGGGCAGAAAAACGCGGCTAGGGTTTGATGGGTACGGGCCAGCCCAGGCGAGTGGGCAGTTGATATTGGGCAATTAGGGTGTTGCGATCACGCATTGAAATATCTTGGGGCTCGGCGGTGCGGGAAAAGTACATTACGTCGTCCACAAAGGGGCTGTGTCCCCAAAGCCCCAGGGCGTGTCCCAATTCGTGGCGAGCTGTGCCTAGCAGGTGGGGTGGGGCAAGGTTGGGACTTAGATCAATATCAAATTGCTGGGCTAGGGTGACCGCCTCTGGGGGGCGATCGCCAACGGGTTGCCAGCGTAGGCGAAAGGTGGTGCGGGCGGCGGCGGCGCGTGGAATTTGCCGATCTAATCCCAGGGTGAGGGGAGGCTTGCGGGGATAGAAGCGAATATCGGCGGCGTCAGGATCTGTGGTTTCTTTCAGGGGAATTAGGGCGGTCCAGCTCTCCAGGCTCTGGCGGACGGCGGTTTGCCAATTTTGATATTGCTGACCGGGAAGTGTGGATAGGTTTAGCCCTTGGCGATCGCCCAAATAAACCGACACGGGAAATTCCGTCCAAATTAGCCCGCCAATGGGGAGTTGCTCCAAGTCCTCTAGGTAGGTGGCAGCATCGTTTGATTGGGGCGATCGCTCTGCTTGCGACCAATTTTGCAACGTGGCGGGGAGGGGATGAACTTGCAGCGGGGGAACACGGCTGCCCTGAAATTCCCCTTCCAGCCCATAACCAGGAGCATTGCGCCACAACAGCTTTCCTACTATGAGAGCAACGCCCAATAAAAACAAGGCCAAGCGTTGGAAGCGCCTGTCCCTCAATATTTTTTTATCGACCCTGCGAAACAAGTGCTTAGCCTGCAGCGGGGGGGCTAGCCAGCAAATCGGCGCTTAGGATCACCGTCAGCCCCATAAATAAAATTGCCAGAGTCCAAGTGACGCGGTTTAAGGTATTCTCTGCGCTTTTGGTGCTGCTGAATAACTGCGCTTGACCGCCAATACCGCCTAGCCCATCGCCCTTAGGGCTGTGGAGCAACACCAGCACAATCATGCCCAGTGCGGAAGCTGCCCAGATAAATCCCAGAATTTGAGTGATCATAATGAAGGTGCGGCAAAGCTAGCGTTTTGAAAACTTCAGTCTATAACTGTAGCTTAAATTGATAGGGTAACAAAGCTTCGTCAAAACCTATTACGCCCATTATTAAAGGACTTTAACGGTTGTCTCCATCAAACACCGATTTACCTGCCAATCCTGAACCCGTACCCGGTTCAAGCCTTTCTCTGGATGATTTCAGCGCGATTCCCCCTGCGCCGGAAGGGTTTCGCTCGGGCTTTGTCAGTATTGTGGGGCGTCCAAACGTGGGTAAGTCAACTCTGTTGAATCAGCTGGTGGGGCAAAAAATTGCGATCGTGTCTCCTACGGCCCAAACCACTCGCAATCGTTTGCAAGGGATTTTGACGTTGCCCAACGCCCAGGCGATTTTGGTGGATACGCCGGGGATTCATAAGCCCCACCACCAGCTCGGTAAAATTTTGGTGAAAAATGCCCTGGGCGCAATTCGTTCAGCCGATGTGCTGGTGTTTGTGGTGGACGGTTCTGTGCCGTTGGGGAAGGGCGATCGCTTTATTACTGATTGGGTTCACCGCGCAGAGGTCCCCACCATTTTGGGGATTAATAAAGCGGATCTGCAATCGAACGACAATGGAAAGGAGATTGACGATAGCTATCGGGAAGTTGCCGAGCAATATGGTTGGCAGGTTATTAAATTTTCGGCCCTAACGGGTGACGGCATGGACCCATTGTTGGAGGCGATGGTGGAGGGGTTGGAGCCTGGCCCCTATTACTATCCGCCGGATCTGGTGACCGATAGCCCCGAGCGCTTTATTATGGGCGAGCTAATTCGGGAGCAAATCTTGATGAATACCCGCCAGGAAGTGCCCCATTCCGTGGCGATCGCCATTGAAAAGGTGCAGGAAACGAAGAAGGCAACGCGGGTTATGGCGACGATTAATGTGGAGCGCAAATCCCAGAAAGGCATCCTAATTGGCAAGGGGGGAGCCATGTTAAAAACCATTGGCACGGCAGCTCGCCAGCAAATCCAGCGATTGGTCAATGGTAAAGTGCATCTTGAGCTATTTGTGCGGGTGCAAACCGGTTGGCGACAATCGCGAATGCACTTAAACGAATTCGGCTATCAAATTGAGGAATAGCCGATTGAGGAGTAGCCAGAAAAAGAAATAGTCGAAAAAAGGAAGCAGAATAGAGTTTCCTCCTTAATCAGGGAGAATCTTTGCAATTTTGCTTATTTCTAAGAGCCCAAGCTGCGTTTGAGTCTTTCTGAAGATCCTCCCCCTTCTTAATTAAGGGGGCTTTTATGCCAGTAATGGCACGGTATAAGTCCCACATTTTTTCTATGTTGAGTCGTCCCGATCCTCCCAGTTCATCCCCAGGTCGCAAGGCGGGCAAGCCGTCCCTTCGTCGCATTGCTAATGCTTTACAAACTGCTGGCTGGGTTGGTTTTTGGACCCAAATGGCCCTCGGCTTGGCGGCAGTGCTGTTGCTGCTAATTTCTATTCCCGGCATTATTTTTGGCGAAAATCCCTCCCAAGGCATTAGCATCGCGATCTTTTTTGCCATTGTTTCTGTGGCGATCGCAGGCTTCAACACTTCCCTAACCCTCCGCTATTCCCGCATTTCCAAAGGTCTTCTAGCCAAGGAAAATCCACGCCAACTGAAAAAATCTGACACTGTGCAGCTCCTACGTCTCGGGGTTTACGTAGGTCTTGCGGGTATTTTGGCGGCCCTGATCGGCTCCAGCATCTCCGTGGGCGTACTGGTGGCCAAAACTGTATCCCAACCCACCGGAGCCATGGTGTCCGACACCACCAAAATCGTTCGCCCCCTGGATACCTTTGTGGTGCTAGCATCCCTGTCGGGCATCGCGGCAAATTTTGTGGGCATGGTCACCTCCCTGTGGCTGTTTGATCGCATCGTTCATCCCCAGTCTTAGGGGCTCCACTGCTCAACCATGAACGATATCAACGGTTTGGATAACTGGGAGGGTGACGGGGATCAGTGGGTGGTGCTGACTGAAGAATTGCGATCGCGCCTTGCTTCCCCGTTAAAAATCGGCAATTTTTCCGTCAACAGCCATGTGCTCCAAGCGCCCCTCTCCGGCGTCACGGACCTGGTGTTTCGGCGATTGGTGCGACGCTACGCCCCGGACTCCATGACCTATACGGAAATGGTCCAAGCCTCGGGAGTGCATCATGCCCGCAGTCTGAAGAAAATTATGGACGTGGACCCCGCCGAACGCCCGGTCAGCATCCAACTGTTCGATCGCCGTCCCGATTTTCTGGCTGAAGCGGCAGAAATGGCGGTGGCTCAAGAGGCGGACACGATTGATATTAATATGGGCTGTCCGGTGAATAAAATCACCAAAAATGGCGGCGGCTCATCGTTGCTGCGGGACCCGGAAACCGCTGAGGCGATCGTCAAAACGGTGGTTAATGCGGTGCACGTGCCGGTTACGGTGAAAACCCGCATCGGCTGGGATGAAAACGAAATCACCATCCTTGATTTTGCCCAGCGCATGGAGGATGCGGGGGCAGCCATGGTTACCATCCATGCCCGCACGCGATCGCAGGGTTACAAAGGAGCTGCCCAGTGGGAGTGGATCCGCAAAGTTAAACAACAGCTCGCCATTCCGGTAATCGCCAACGGAGATATTACCTCGATCGCCTCAGCGGTGGCGTGCTTGGAAGCAACGGCTGCGGACGGCGTTATGTGCTCCCGGGCGACCTTGGGCAATCCGTTTTTGGTGGGCGAAATCGATTATTTTCTAAAAACGGGCACGCTCAAACCGAAACCGACGATCGCCGAGCGACTGGTTTGCGCCAAAGAACACCTGCAATCCCTGTACGACTACAAAGGCAAACGGGGAATTTACCAGGCTCGTAAACATATGACCTGGTACGCCAAAGGGTTTCCCGGCTCGTCCGAACTGCGCAATCAACTATGTCGTGTGGACTCCGTTGAAGAGGGACACGCCCTAATTGACAGCACTTTGGGAACCCTCGCCTAAGGTTTGTTACTGTGAGAAGTGATTTTGTAACTGAATGTTTGCAGGGGCTGTTGTGGGAAAAAAGGGGAGGCGATCGCTAAAAAGCGAAGCAGAAGGCGACGCCCAAAAACCGCCCCTCTTAACCGGTCGCCTGGTGTGGAACCATTCCACCCACGTGCCAGGGCTGATTAAAATCCTGGAGCGGCTGATCAAACTTGACGGCGTCGGCACCATCACCCCCGCCGTTATCTCCCACGGTCGCTCCAATTCCCCTCAACTTCGCCTCAAAGTATCGGTTCCTATCCTTGGTGGATTTAAGTTAATTGCCCTCAAAGGCAAAACCACCCAGGATGTCTTTGTGATCACTCATCTCACCAAGCCAGAGCTGGAAACGGCGATTCAAAACGTTATCTAAAAAGTTTCTGCGGTGCGTTGGCAGCCCTAGGGAATATCTAGGACGAAAAATCGATGAGGGCTACGAAAGATCTTTTTTCATCCATTTCACTAACCGTTCGTTAACCCACTCAGGACGCTCATCGTGGGGACAATGGCCGGTCTCAGCGATGGAATAGAACCGGATACGCTCATCGCCTGCTTTCGCCAAATCCGTGTAAATATCTGCACCTTTAATGGGCGTCCAGGGATCTGCCTCGCCCCATAAATGTATGTTGGATGACTGTATTTTGGGCAATAGTTCCGTGGGCTTCGGTCCCGGCGGGGCGCTCATTATCGATGCAAATACTTCGTAAGCACCCGCATCGCAGGAGGGCTCATACAGCAAATCCAACAGCTCTGGCGTAATGGCATCCCGATTGCCATACACCTGCTTCAGGGTATTTTCAATGCGGTTCCGCTGGCGCACCCGATCAAATAGCCACGGTCCCACCAATCGATTATTCACCACTCGCTCAAAGGTGCCCATCACCACTCGCAGGGGCAACGGCAACTCCTCCGGGCGATGATTCAACCCGCCAGCGCAATTTAACAGGGCCGCCCCACGGGTTTTCTCCGGAGCCGCCGCTGCCAACATCAGTGCCAGTAATGCCCCAATGGAATTTCCTACCCATACGGTCGGCTGTTGAATATGCTCCGCCCAAAAATCTAGCAGCAATTCTTGCCACAGTTCCATGGAATATTCCAGCGCTGGCTTTTGCGATCGCCCAAAGCCCAGCAAATCCAAAGCAAATACCTGGTAACCCTGATCCGCGATCGCCGAAATATTATTGCGCCAATGGTCCAGCGACGCCCCAAACCCGTGAATTAACACCACCGGGTCCCCAATACCATAGGTGGTGTAGCGAATGGAATGCCCCCGCCATTGGAAGATTTCACTGGGATAAAGGGATTGGGTGGGCGATGGGGGAGTTGAAACAACCATAGTTGCCGAGAAGAAGGGGGTAAAAGGAGGGGTCTTTGTTCTATCCACCTTAGCGTTCCTTCACGGTTCTCTACAAATATTGACAGCCTCTAAAAGCCGAACACATTACGGTTGAGCCGCGCCGATACGCCCCCCGGCAGCAGTGCTCGACAGGGACCATTGCCCTGCTCTTCTAGCCCGCAAATATATAGGGCAATTACCTGTTGTCGTTGGTTGCACACCCGCAGTCGATAGCCGAACCGATACGCCGATCGCCCCATAGTTTCCAGCGATCGATACTGGGTTAGATAATCCAAGTTTTGCCAAGGCTGTTGATTAATCACCAGCTCCACCCAGGGCAACCTTTCCCCCTCACTGCCGCCGTCCACCGTTAATGCTTCGTACACATACCAGCCTCGTACCACTTTGCCGCCGATTAAATCCTGGGGCAGCCATAGGCTGGGTGACGTTAATCCTTCCGCCTGAATATCGAGATGACTGGACTCGGCTCCGTTGAAGCGACAGGGTAAATCAAGCCCTCGCTCTAGGGACACGTTCAGGTTATTAATGGCTTCCCATAGTTGCAACGACGATTGGGGATCGAGCCCTTGCAGTAGGGAGCGATTCAGCTCGCTGAGCGGTGCCGTTCCTGGTTGTTCTGGCGCATTGCTGTTGTTTGATGGGGAGGTGGACGTTGGGGGATCTGGAGGTTGGGAGGCTGGAGTTTGGGCGATCGCCCCCGTCCCGCTAAACACCACCAACGCCCCCAGCACTGTAGTTGCGAAGTATTGTTTAACGCTGTATTTAATGGATTTGAATGGCGATCGCAAAACTAAACGTCCTAAAGCTGACTGTCGTTGCAGCAATTCTCAATTTGGATACTTTCCTCACCTCTACTGAGATTCTCTAGGGGCTGTCATCAATTGAATCCCTAAGTCAAGAGCCGTAAGGGTTTCAGCCCCTAGCCTTGTTTGTTTTTAAAGGGCGCGTACTCCCCGCTGCATAAGGCTTCTGGAGATTAATTGATAACACGCCCTAGAAAGAAGGCTGGCTGAAATGCTGATTCTCTCATTCGGAGTTCAACGACTTTGAGGGACTCTTGGTGAAATTAAGAATGGCTACTTTTGTTTACCTTACAAACATCCTACAAAAAAGCCGCAGCCGGTGAATCAACACCTCTGCGGCTAGCTCTACCTAAGATTGTGAATGTGACTTAAGCTCAGCGTTCAAACTCTGCTTTGGTTATGGAGCTAAGCCCACACAAGACGCGGCAATGAAAAGCAATGCTATTAAGCACTCTTTTGCATCTTGCGCTTAGCAGCGTACAAACCAACGAGACCTGCTAGACCCAACATGGCAGAAGGCTCAGGAGTGCTGGCGGGGGGCTCCATCTCCATACCATCGATGCTTACAACATATTCGCCGCTATGGGAGAAACCGTCGCTTGCTTCAGTGACGTCAGTTTCGGTGGCGTTGAAGCTGTACTTGTAGTGGGTTTCGCCGTTATAAACGATTTTCACTAGCTCACTCGCTTGCAAGCTTTGAACAGCATTCTCAATCAATGCCGCCGGTTGTCCTAGGGCTCCAGCTAAGCCGTTAACGAAAATGCCCTTATAGAGGGGATTCTCAAACGCGTTGAAGTGACCAATCAAGCCGACGCTGATGTCGCCGCTGGCGTCCCCATCTTGGGTGACATAAGAAACGTTAGGATCACTGAAGGCTGCCAAAGGATTGGAAGGATCCAGCTTTAGGGCAGTCCAAACCGTGTTCGTCATGCTGCTAATCGCCCCAGCGAACGGGGTTAGCCCAGGATTTTGTCCAACAATTGCGGCTAGGGCATCGCCAACCCACTGTAGACCCAACTCATCGGTCCAGTCAGACTGGCTTAGGCTGCCGATGGTAATGTCTTTGCCATTAAGCTGACCGGTGAAGCTTACGGAATCGCCCCAGCCACCAGTTTCGCTGTTGGAATCTAGTTCAACGTTGCCTGCGTCAGCGCCCAAGACCTCTTGTAGAGTGCCGCTGCCGTTGCAGTCGCTGGTTTGAGCGCCGTCTAAGCAGTAAAGAATATAGTCGGTCGAGCCGCCATCGATGGATGCGCCGGTGATGCTGGCTGCGGAGGCGGGAGCGCCGATCGCCAAACCCATACCTGCGGCGACGGAAGCGCTAATTAGAAGCTTTTTTAGGAGTTGTGCCATGATTCTGTTTCCTTGTTGGTGATGTGCTGAGTGTTCTTGCTCAATCCAGTAATAAATCTGACTTGGAGCTGCACCCACAGACTTAGGTTTGTGCTGTTGTATCAATCCTAAATCGAGTCAATGGCAAAGTGGGTAAAGAGTCAGTGAAGATCTCAGGGCTGTTTAAAGGCTTTATGAAGCACTCATCTCATTTCCGTTGTTTTTAAAGTTACTGGGGTGTCAAGTTGCTCTTATCTTTACCAATGGTCCAGAGAGTACGTGCCCTGTGACGCTCCGACGAAGCGCCTTACGATGCTTCAACGCAAGTTTCACTGGCAACGCGAGACGGCAATAGCTTTGCCCATGTTTCATTCGTCATTTGACCACTGGGGGAGATTCCGACGCTAGTTTGAAACTGCTGTACGGCGCTGGTGAGTGGGTCATTAAATACCCCGTCGATCGCCCCATCGTAGTACCCCAGCAAGGTGAGCAAGGTTTGCAAAGATCGCACGTCAGCACCGCGATCGCCGGAAACTAAGGTGGGGCGATCGCCAACGTCGGGCAAGGGGGCGATCGCGGAACAGGGCTCCCCTTGCGCCGGTAAAGCCATGGTGAAAAAAGCCATGGTGAAATTCAACCCCAACCCCAAACCCACACAGCTAACCTTCGATAAACACAGAAGCTTACTAAAACGGGAGTGAAATATTGAAAGCATGGTTAGAACTGTCAAGTCTACTCGGCGAGAAAATCGCAAATATATTGATTGACCAATTCAGGGCGTTCTTGTTGCACCCAATGCCCGCAGTTAGGCACATAATGAATCTGAAAATCTTGGGCGTATTCTTCGGTTCCGTAGGTTAATTCTTTGCCTAGAAAGCTATCATCTTCTCCCCAAATCATTAACACTGGCATGGTTAAAACTTGCCATTTAATATTGAGCCAGTCAGAACTAATCACGTTGCGATAGTAGTTAATGGCAGCAGTGGTGGCTCCTGGCTTAGATAGGGCAAGTTTATAGGCGTTAATGTCGTCCTGGGTTAGAGCCTGGCGCGATCGCAGCGTCGAGTTGAAAATGGCATCGAAGGCTCGATAGTCACCGAGCTGGTACAAAAATTCCGGCACCCAAGGCAGTTGAAATAGCCCCACATACCAACTTTTTAATAGCTGTTGGGGGGTGCGCATTCCCTGGAAAAATCGCACCGGGTGGGGAAGATTTAAAACAATTAAATTATTAATTAAGTCAGGGTGCTGATTTGCCACGCCCCAGGCGATCGCTCCCCCCCAATCGTGCCCCACCAGGGTGCATTGGTCATAGCCAAGGGCTTTAATCACCGCCTCCACGTCCTGGATCAAAATTGGCAAGCGATAGGCACGGTGTCCCTGGGGCTTGTCGGTGTCGTTGTAGCCGCGCAGGTCCAGCGCTACCACTTTGTGGGTTTTGGCAAGGGTTGGAATTTGGTGTCGCCAGGAGTACCAAAATTCGGGAAAGCCATGAAGCAGCAGCAGCAGCGGCCCTTCACCGGCCGTTACGTAGTGAAAGTTGATGCCATTAGCCTGCAATGTGTCATGGTGCCAGGCGGGGTGCGATCGTTCAGAAATTGACGAAAACGTACTAGGGGCTGTCATCAATCAAGTCTCAAAATCAATAGTGGTCAGGGTTCCAGCCCCTAGCGTTTTTTTAAGGGCGCGTACTCCCCGCTGCGTAAACCTTCTAGGATCTAATTAATGACACGCCCTAGTCATTAACCGGTTTGCTCAACATGAGCCGTTGATAGTGGGGGTACCTTTACCGAGCCCTGTGTTGAGAACCTTTTTCCACAACCTTTCCGAGCCGTTGAGTGCTTTACGGAAGTGTATCTTGGGAGGTTGTTTCAAAGTCATTTCATTAAAAGCGCAGGTGTAAAAAGTGAGGGCACTGCTAATGACTGAAATTGAGATGCTTAAAAGCGGCAAACGTTGCAATAACGGAAATTACGCAAAAACATTCTAGCCGCTGACGTTACCCGGTAGTTCTTAACTAACTTTTTACCCAACTATAAGAGGTAATAGAAAAGCAGAATCTATAACCAGTAAGCTCGCGAAAAACCTGTAATAATCTCTTAGGGCGCGGAAAATGAACCGCTCAGCTTAGATGATTGCCTTGAAACGATCGCCTTTAAATGATCGCTTTTAAATGATCGCCCTTAAATGGTGACTTTCGGAGGGGTTTGCCGCAATATGTTTGAAAATATTGGGCAGCTTATGGGCGATCGCCTCAGCATTTTCCGGTGAATCCTGCCGCAACCACAGTAAATATTCCACATTGCCAGCGGGACCGGAAATGGGGGAGCCGGTCAGCCCCCAATAATGCCAGCCCAGCGTCTGCGCCCCTTGGG
>CALCTI010000373.1 GCA_937894105.1 uncultured cyanobacterium | reverse complement strand
TTCCACATTGCGCGCTTGTACTGGCGATAGGTCACGATCAAAGACGAAAAAGTAGGCGCACAATCGCTGGGCGGTTAGGGCAAGATCCTGCACTTTCCCGCTGCCAATGACCGTTTGGGGATGGGCTCGCGATCGCCGTTGCAGCACCGTTTCAATAACGTCACCGCCCGCCGTATCCACCAAGCGCCCTAGTTCTTCCATGCGTTCGCTGAACTCTAGGTTGGGGACGTCGTCTGTTTGTAGTCCAACCAGCAGCACTTGCTCGCGATCGCCCTCCACCTGGCGAGCCACAAACTCCCGACGAAATTCCTCCTCTAGCCCGCCCACAAAGTCCACAAAGTCCCAGGTGTCAAGCTCTTCCAAGCTTAGGGACAATAAAATCGTGGTGCCTGCGACGGGGCTGTCGGACTCTCCGGGCGAAGAGTCGGCAGTGTTTTGAGTGCCCTGATTGTCCGGGCTGTTATTTTTAACGCTGTTATTTTTAGCGCCCTGCTTGCCGTGATCGTTGTTTGACCCGGTGGTGTTGTCTGACTTAGTGCCGCCCCCATTGCGCTCGGGAGTATCATCGGTCGCTTCAGCGCGGTCAGAAATCAAGTGGGCCATGTGGGCCGCAGATACATAACCTGTGGCACCGCCGCCGCGCCGTTCAAAGCCGCGATCGCTCACGCTGAGGAGCACCAGAGCGTCGAGGCGCTGCATCACTAGAGCTGTTAACGTTGCGGTGTTGGGGGGGCGATCGCCGTACTTCAGTTGAGTGGCCACACAGCGAATTCCTGACAAACGCTCTGCACCGTAGCGAGGCAGTTCCCGGGGAGAAAATTGAGTTTTATGGGGAGGTCCCACCCCCACCCGAATCACCTGACCACGTCGGTTCAAGTAGGCACACACGGGCTCATCTACCGCCACGCTCACTGACGCCAGTCGCTGGGCAAATTCGGGAGTGGTTAGACAATCCCCCGGCAGTCGCTGGTGGTACAGTCGCCGCAGTTGCTTAAGCTGGCTGGGTTTTAAACCTTTTAAGTTGCCGTAGATGGTATCGATGGATCGCCCCAGAACGTTAACAAGGTGGCACAAGTTAATTCGCCCTTTCTATTCTAGACAAAACCCGCAATTCGCGGATCGTCTCACCCGTGTCTTCAGTAACAACATCTTCAACGACATCTCCGGTGAACGTTTCTCCCAGCGTGCCCCTAGTGATTTTGATTGGCATTCCCGGCTGTGGAAAGTCAACGATCGCCCAGCATTGGCAACAGCGATCGCCGGGGCGCATTGTGGTATCCACCGACGATATCCGTGCCAAGCTGTTTGGGGACAGGGGCATTCAGGGACCGTGGGGTGCTATTTGGCGAGAGGTGGGGCACCAATGGCAGGGGGGAGTCGCTGCCATCAAAGCGGGTACCCTGCGAGCAGTGCTGTACGATGCCACCCATGCCAATCGCCGCGATCGCCGTCGAGCGATCCACGCTGCCCGCCAACAGGGCTTTACCACCGTAGAGGGCTATTGGTTAAAGGTGCCCTTAGACATTTGCTTGGCTCGCAATGCCCGGCGATCGCGCCAGGTTCCCGACTCGGTGATTCGCCGCATGCACCACCAGCTACAGCGCCATCCACCCGAATTAAATGACGGCTTTGATTATCTGTACACACTGGGCGCTGATGGGATGGATTTGGGGGATCTGTGGCGATCGCCCAGCGATTAGGTCCTGTTTCTGGGACAAGTGCCTTCCAGAATCCGGACCCAGCCCTTGCGATGTTTTCAAAATGACTATGCCATTTCCTTCCCGTGGGCAAAGATGTCACAATATGGACAGGATTGGTAATAAGCGCCTCAAAAGCAACCCATACAACTATCGATTCTTTTTTAGAGTCCTTTAACTCAGCCTTTATTGATACGTCCAAATACTTCGCCCTATTTAAGTCCTTTTTGAAATCCCTTTTGGACGCTCTAAATTCCAGGCGAATGGCTTGGATGTAACGGCAAAACTGTCCCAGTCCGCTGGCTGAAACTTATCTATTGCCCATGGTTTTTAACTCCAACAGCGCCGACTTTCTCAGTGATTCTGACGGTGAGTCCATCAATTACTTGCTGAAGTATTTAAAACAGCAGTCTCCGGATGTTTTGGCGGAAGTGGCCAAATCTGCTACATCAGACGCCAAGCAAATTGTGTCCCAAAACGTAAAAGGACTTATTGGTAACCTGCCCCCAGAGCAATTCCACGCACAAATTATGACCGATCATGAAAGCCTGGCGAACTTGCTAGCTTCTGCAATGATGACAGGATACTTTTTGCGGCAGATGGAACAGCGTATGCAAATGGAAGACGCTATTTTAGGCACCCTTTCTTGGATCGGTGATGACGATTCAACGCCTTAGAGGATGTCTGAAAAGTCTCAAGTACGACTCATCTTGTCTTAGGCTGCAACGAAAGAATGCGTGTTTGCGCTCTTTCATCACAGCATTCAGACCC
>CALCTI010000372.1 GCA_937894105.1 uncultured cyanobacterium | reverse complement strand
GGCTGATGATGCCGTGCTGCTTACCGTAAATCACCTTCGCTCCCAGCATCATCAGCCGGTCAATGGTGTTCACCACAGAAATGGTATTGCCCGGAATCGGGTTCGCCGAAAATACAACGGTGTCACCCTCGCGGACCTTAATATTGCGATGCTCACCGCGAGAAATTCGCGTCAGCGCCGCCATGGGCTCCCCTTGGGAACCGGTGGTCAAAATCAAAATTTTGTCGTCGGGATAATTTCCCATTTCATGCATGGGAATAAACAGGTCATCGCGACAGCGTACGTATCCCAACTCTCGAGCGTGGGCGATGACGTTCAACATGGATCGCCCCACGACTGCCACGCGTCGACCCAGCTTCTGGGCCGCCCCCAAAATCATATTCACCCGGTGCACTGACGATGCAAAGGTGGTCACCATCAGACGACCGGTCGCCTGGGAAAAAATCCGCTCCAAATTGGGATAGACGGATTTTTCAGAGGGACAAAAGCCTGGCACTTCAGAGTTGGTGGAGTCGCTAATTAGGCACAGGACGCCTTTTTCGCCGTGCTCTGCCAACTTTTGGAAATCAAAATATTCCCCGTCAACGGGGGTGTGGTCCACTTTAAAGTCGCCCGTATGAATGACCGTGCCCACGGGAGTATGGAGCGCCACAGAAAAACTGTCCGCCATGGAGTGGGTATTACGAATATATTCCACAAAGAATTTGGTACCGAGCTGAACGATTTCCCGAGGGCGTACCGTGCGCAATTCTGTGCGATCGCCTACCCCAGCCTCTTCCAACTTGTCTGACAGCAGGGCCATCGCCAGGCGGGGACCGTAAATCACCGGAATATCAAACTGCTTCAGGTGAAACGCAATGCCGCCAATATGGTCTTCGTGTCCGTGGGTGACAATCATCCCCTGAATTTTGTGGGCATTCTCACGCAAATACGTCATGTCCGGCAGCACAATATTTACCCCGTGCATACCGTCCGTGGGGAACGCTAAGCCAGCGTCCAACAAAACAATCTCATCATCAATTTCGAAAATACAGGTGTTTTTTCCAATTTCATGGAGGCCACCCAAAGGCAAAATCCGCATACGGGGAGTTGAATTCTCTTGACTACTGTTACCGGTCATTTTTCTCTACTTTTACAATCTCTAAACAATCACAACGCTCAAACGAAACCTAAAGATCCCTGCGGCAAGTCACTCTGTACAAGAAAGTCAGGAACGCCCCGTGGCACAGTGTGAAACGACTAATCACTGTTTATTCCTGGCCATTAAACTCCAATATCAGACCCCTGTGGGACTGGTTTCGTGGTCCTAAAATCTCAGCCAATACTTTCTCGGTTGCCGGGACCCCAAAATCTATACTTCTTTCCTTAATTCCAGCGGAAACTTGGGACAGTGAAACTGTTTACGGAAACAAGGTTCAATACCCACATCATCAAAACCGGTTTTATTCACGTCCTTTGCCGAACCTCTCGAAACCGTTGGAGCTGATTTTCCCGAAGCTTTCAGTGCGGAAACTCTGATGCCCGATGTCCATAGAGGGTAACAGCGCCCTTCGCCCTTTGCTTGTTCTACACACGTTTAAATATGCTCTCAAACCTAACACTCTCTAGAAAAACGTTATTGGGTATAAAGTTGAAACTCAAAAATAGAAGGCAGATCTTTTAAAAGCACCTAATTCCCAAACTGGAAAAACTTTTCTAAGCTGTTCTCGCCTATTTTTTGGTAATTAACTCACGGCATCTGCGTAGTCCTGGTGCAGATATCTTGTCCGCTGATTGGCTAATTAACGTCACGCTTACTTTACTTAGGTCGCTGTTTTGAAGCCTTTGCTCAATCTTGCAGCAGCACTCAACTCGCACGGTCCCTTCTTGAAGGCTAAGCCCTGTTGGTAAGTAAGGTACTTCTGTCTGTATTAACAGATTTTACGGCTTTTGTCGTTTATCTTGCTTTCCTCGTTAGTGTAACTCTAGTTGGTGTCTAGGGTATTTAAAGTTTCCCGTATCTTGTCGCGCACGCTGCCAGGGCAGGGGGTTAGGGGGAGACGGGGCGATCCGACGATCCAACCTTTGAGCTCTAGGGCGGCTTTGACGGGGATGGGGTTTGTGGTTAAAAACAGAACCTTAAACAGGGGCAGTAGCTTCTGGTGAATGGCGATCGCTTCCTGAGATTGTCCCTGCTCAAACGCCTGAATCATGGCTTGCAGGGACTCGCCCACCAAATGACTGGCAACGCTAATGACTCCCTTTGCCCCCACTGATAGCATCGGCAATGTTAGGGAATCATCGCCGGAGTAGATCACAAAATCAGGTGGGGTTAATCGGCGAATTTGACTGACTTGGTCGAGGCTCCCGCTAGCGGCTTTGATGCCCACAATGTTGGGAACCTCCGCCAGATTTGCTACCGTTTCTGGAGTCATATTTTGCCCGGTGCGCCCAGGAATGTTGTAAAGGATGATAGGTAGGTCCGGGTTGGCGGCGGCGATCGCCCGAAAGTGGGACCGCAATCCTTCCTGGGGCGGTTTGTTGTAATAGGGCACCACCTGAAGAGTTCCGTCTAAATCCAGCTCGGCGGCGTGCTGGGTGGCGGCGATCGCCTCTCGGGTGGAATTAGACCCGGTTCCGGCGATCACCTTCCCGCGATCGCCCACTGCCTGTTTCACCACTTTAAACAGCTCAAATTCCTCATCCCAGGTCAGGGTCGGCGACTCTCCCGTGGTGCCGCACACTAAAATCGTATCGGTGCCGTGGGTAACCAAATAATCCGCTAGCTTTTCTACCACATCGTAAGCAACGGCACCGCTATCGGAAAAAGGCGTAATTATCGCCGTCATTACCCGTCCAAAGTCAATCACCCGCTAGAATCCTCAAACTCACAAATTTACAGCTCGCGCTAGGGCTTGTCATCAATTAAACCCCAGAAGCCTTACCCAGTGCGAAGTACACTCCCTGTCAAACAAAGGACATTAGGTGAAACCCACGCCGCTATTGAGTTTGAGGTTTAATCGATGACAGACCCTAGTGTAGTCTGCGCCAGTGACACGGTTGCGCCCGACCGTCGCCCGCCTCTCGAGCTTACCGTTCACTGTTGATACTCGCCTAAAAACTCCCCTAAAAAATTAGCGGAACTGGAAAAATCCTCCCCTCTCCCTTTCCCCGATAGACCTCCATCGGTTGGGTCACTCCACAGCCTCTTTCGTAGGGCGCTGTAAAGTTAGAATTTTTTAAATCCTGAGTTTCGGATTAGAACGGGTGGTGTTGAAGGGTGAATGAATTGACCCGCGTCTTAATTGCTTTGGTGGTGTGCCTAGGGCGTGTCATTAATTAACCCCCGGAGCAACCCCGGAGACTTTGCGCAGTGGGAGGTGAATGCCCTTACGTAAATGCCCTTATCAAGTTAAAACGTTTGGGCTGATATCCTTGCTGCTATTGAGTTTGAGATTTAATTGATGACAGCCTCTAATTGGGGGGATTGATGCGCTAGCCTTGATAAATTAACCATTAAGTTAATTGCCCATAACTAGCTGCCAGTCACTAACTGCCAATCGTTCATTGCTTTAAGGGCTATCATTCACCCAATCCCCAAGACTGGTGAATTCTCAGTTCTGATCACTGCTATCAATCCCAAACTCTTGAGCGACAAGGTTGATACCCTTTAGTTCATTTTTTAAGCCGGGCGCGGTATTTCTGATTGCGCAAGGTCTCTGACAGTGGTCTTTGACAGTAATAGACAACGCACCTGAGCAACTACTATGCCCAGGGCAGACTTAGAACCCAGGCAGATTTAGCCCATTTGTTTAGCCCATTTGTGTAGGAGGCTTTTGTGACCGTTTCTCTCCCCTCCCAACCCGTTGAAAAGGCGGATTGGTCCCACCGGCTTCGAGGCTGGCTGGGGGGAGATGGGCTGTCGGTGCAGCTGCGGGTTCACGGCACCTGTTTGCATATCGTCTTTGAGGGGCGCCCTTGTCCGTCCTGGAAACAGGCGATCGCTCGAGTGCGGCAAGTGGCCCTGGATCACCCTGAGTGGGTAGCAACCCTCCAAGGGGACGGCGGCAACGTGACTTATCTGTTGCTGTATGGGCGATCGCTGGGACAGAAGCTGCCCAATTGGACTCGGCGGGTCTCCCTGAAGCGGCTAAACCAAATGGTGGAGGCGTTCCATAAAGCGAACGCCGTCAATGGACAAGCGCCCAGTGACGCTGCTGCCTGGACCGGACTGCCCCCTAGCGCCGACAATAACGGAGCTGGGGCGTTGGCTGCCCCTGCTTCCCGCCCGCCCTCCACAGGGGCCAGGGGTGAAAGTGGGCCCCCATAAGCGGCCGCATTTCCCAATTAATTTAACTACCCCAGGGTGCCCACAAGTACA
>CALCTI010000371.1 GCA_937894105.1 uncultured cyanobacterium | reverse complement strand
GTTCAGACGTGTGCTCTACACTTTACCCGTTTACTAGAGAGGAGAACATTTCATTTCTGCCTTTTCTTGAATTTAATATATCCCTATTGAAACTTTATTGCAATAGGGATATGAATCTTTTTCTAGGAGCTTTTCGATGGCGATTGTCTTGAGCTGTTTTGACCCCTGAAGTGACGCTGAAGTGGCCCCAAGATCGCCCTCCCGATCCTACGAATCGTCGATATAGATGCAGCCCCCTTTATGCGCTAAAGCCGTGTGGAGAACTCTAACTCGATGGCTTGGGTGGTGAGGTTCAGCTCCCAGATCTTATTTTTGGGTTTAAAGCTTAGTTGGGGTTCGTCCTAATGAAAATAATTATAGATAATCTGAAAAAGTAATCTGAAAAAGATTTTCCTTGGGGAGGCTGCATTGTGGCGATCGCCCCAGGGTGGACTGATGGGCATGGGCAGCGACAGTGTAAACACTGATTTATAGGGACAGTGTAGGGCGCAAGAGGGGAGAGGCGGGGGAGGAATCATGAAAGCCAATCAAAAAATAGGCAAAAAAAGCGGGCCAGCCAAACTGGTCAGCCCCATTACCCGTTTACTAGAGAGGAGAACATTTCATTTCTGCCTTTTCTCGAGAATTAATATATCTCTAATTGAAATTGAATGTCAATACTATTGCGAATCTTTTCCAACTTCCTAGCCTGAGGCTACCAAAAGGGCGTTAAGCAAGGGTGGTGGAGTCCTCGCCAATGGGTGGTTTGAGATGATTCGCGAAAAGGTTGCGCTTTGTTGCGGCGGTGTGTTGCGATGGCGCCGGCTGATAATTTTTTGACGATAACTTGCTACGACAATCGGAGCGATCGCCCAAACGGTAAGATTGCCAATACTTTCGATTCCCTTTAATACAGCCATTTAGCAACTTTCCAGCGACCCATGCCCCTGCAACTGCGTGTTTACGTTCCCCCCCATCCCTTGATTCAGCACTGGCTGGGGGTGGCGCGAGACGCCCAAGCCCCGACGCCCCTGTTTCGGACGGCAATGTCAGAGCTGGGGCGCTGGTTAACCTACGAGGCCCTGCGGGAGTGGTTGCCGGTGGTGGAGACCCGGGTGGAAACGCCGGTGGGTATGGGGACGGCGCAGTTTATTAACCCCCAGGTGCCCATGGCAATTGTGCCGGTGTTGCGGGCAGGGCTGTCCCTGCTGGAGGGGATGCAGCCTATTGTGCCCCTAGCGTCGGTGTATCACCTGGGGCTGGAGCGTAATGAGGAGACGTTGGAATGTTCCTGCTACCTCAACCGGTTGCCGGATAAGTTTCCCGAGGGGGTGCTGGTGTTGGTGGCGGAGCCCATGTTGGCTACGGGGGGATCCATTATGAAAACGATGGCAAAGTTGAGCGATCGCGGTTTGACGCCGGATCAAATTCGCATTGTGTCGGTGGTGGCAGCTCCCCCAGCGTTGCAACAGTTAAATGGCGCCTATCCCGGTTTGGTGATTTACACGGGCACCATTGATGAGCAGGTCAATGAGCAAGGTTGGATTGTGCCGGGGTTGGGGGATGCGGGTGATCGCACCTTTGGCACTTAGTTTTATTAACTCACTGAGGGACGTAGTAACGACGAAATCGAGATGACAGTAGCAACGGCATCGGATTCTTTGGCAACGCGGGCACGGCGCACACGGACAGCGGCACGACTCCTGGCCATTCAGCCCCTTGAAGCTCGCAATGGGGCGCTGGGGGCGATCGCGGAAGCCCTAGGCGCACGAAAAGACACAATCCTGGGCGCAAACGCTGAAGATTGCCGCGTTGCTCAGGAGGATGGCATTTCATCGGCGCTGTATGGGCGGCTGAAACTGACTGATAGTAAATACGAAGGGGTGATTGCTGGGGTGCGAGATTTAGCCCAGCTCCCGGATCCCTTGGGGGCGATGCAAATCCATCGGGAATTGGACGACGGGCTGGTGCTAAAGCGACTGACCTGTCCCTTGGGCGTGTTGGGGGTGATTTTTGAGGCGCGACCGGATGCGGTGGTGCAAATTGCCACGTTGGCGATTAAGTCGGGTAATGGGGTGATTTTAAAAGGCGGTCGCGAGGCGGTGCGAGCGTGCACGGCTTTGGTGGCGGCAATTCATCAGGGATTGGATCAGGTGGGCATTGATCCCAATGCCGTGCAGCTTTTGACCACGCGTCAGGAAACCCTGGAGCTGCTGCATCTGGACCAGGACGTGGATTTGATTATTCCGCGCGGGTCCAATTCATTTGTGCGCTACGTCCAGGACAATACGCGGATTCCAGTGTTGGGGCACGCTGATGGCATTTGTCATCTGTATGTGGATCGGTCCGCGGATATTCCCCAAACGGTCAACTTAGTGGTTGACGCCAAAACTCAATATCCATCTGCTTGCAACGCTCTGGAAACGGTGTTGGTACACCGGGGAGTAGCCGCGGATTTTCTTCCGGCGATGGGCAAGGCATTGACCGATAAAGGGGTTGAAATGCGCGGTGATGGGATGTCGTTGGATATTTTGCAAGGGGCGGGAGCTTTGGCGATCGCTGCCACCGCCGAAGATTGGTCCACAGAATACAGCGATTTAGTGGTGTCCATTCGGATCGTTGACCACTTGGATCAGGCCCTGGCCCATATTGCCGAGTACGGGTCTGGACATACGGAGGCGATCGCCACCCAAGACCAACCCACTGCGGATCGATTCCTGGCAGAAGTGGACGCTGCCGGGGTAGTTCACAACTGCTCCACTCGCTTTTCCGATGGGTTCCGCTACGGCTTTGGGGCAGAGGTGGGCATTAGCACCAGCCGCTTAGCCCCTCGGGGACCGGGGGGACTGGAAGGCGTGGGCACCTATAAATACCAACTGGTGGGCAACGGTCATATTGCTGCCACCTACAGCGGAGCCGATGCCAAAGGGTTTACCCATCGCGATCGCCCTTTAACGTAGCCTAAGGGCACAGCTCAGCAGTAGCCTAAACGCGCCGCTTAGTAACTTTGGGACAACGCCCCTTTAACGGCACAGCTTAACTGACACACCCTTGACGTCCCGTCGTCATCCCAATGACAAACGGGTTCCGTAGGTTAAGGGAAACCGCCCCAAACACGCCTGAGAAACGGGGTTACACTGAAGATCTACGGAGCCGTCATGCTGACCCACCAGCCTTCCCCTGTCCGCGACCCTAAAGCGTCGTCCCCCAAAGCACCCTCGAGTCTTACTCTCGATTCAGCGCCCCGCCCTGCAAATACGCCCATAAACGCAAAGTATCCCAACAAGGAACCCATGTGGAAAAAAGCCCTACTGTCTCTTTCCCTAGTCGATTTAGGCGCAGGCTGTACCGAACTACTTGACATCAACCTATTGCCAGCGGCGGACGGAGACAACGCCGCAGAAACAGCTCCCGAGGCGTCCGCCTCTCTGGAGGCAGCTGACCGCGCTGGCGATCCCAACAACCAAGGCAATACGATCCCCGGCAAAATTGGCGGTAATTTTGTCACCAGCGTTGTGCAGTCAGTGGGCCCGTCGGTGGTGCGCATCGACGCATCCCGCACCGTACGCCAATCTTCTAATGACCCCTTTGATAACCCATTTTTCCGGCGCTTTTTGGGGGAGGATATGCCGCGCCGCAGCCGAGAACGCCAGCAGAGCGGCTCTGGCTCCGGGTTTATCGTCAGCTCCGACGGCCAAATTTTTACCAATGCCCACGTGATTGAAGGGGCTGACACGGTCAAAGTGACCTTAAAAGATGGGCGCGAACTGCCGGGGAAAGTGCTGGGCTCAGATTCGGTCACTGATGTGGCTGTTATTAAGGTTGAGGCTGAGGGGTTGCCAACGGTGTCCTTTGCCAACTCCGAAGAGCTTCAGCCGGGACAGTGGGCGATCGCGATCGGCAACCCCTTAGGATTAGACAACACCGTCACCACCGGCATCGTCAGCGCCACTGGTCGCTCCAGCAGTGAAGTGGGCATTCCCGATAAGCGGGTGAACTTTATCCAAACCGATGCCGCCATTAACCCCGGCAATTCCGGCGGACCCTTGATTGACGAACAGGGACGCGTTATTGGCATCAATACCGCCATTATTCGCGGTGCCCAGGGTTTAGGATTTGCCATCCCCATTAACCGCGCCCGCCAAATTGCCGAGCAAATTATTACCAAGGGCAAAGTGGATCACCCCTTCCTGGGGATTCGTATGGTGGCGCTGACGCCAGAGGTTAAGGAGGAAGTTAATTCCTCTCCCAACAGCACCGTTCGCTTGGATATTGACGAAGGGGTGCTAGTGGTTCAAGTGGTACCTGAGTCCCCTGCCGCCGAGGCTGGACTGCGTCCGGGAGACGTTATCTTTAAGGCTCAAGGTAAAGAGATTAAAGAAGCTATTGAAGTGCAACAAGCTGTTGAAGCGGCTGGGGTTGGCAATCCGATGACCCTGGATATTCACCGCGACGGTGAGAATCTGACCGTTGAGGTGGTAACGGGCACCGTAGGCAATGTGGAAGGTCAGGAGTAGAGCTGTAGAACGGTCCAAAATAATCCCGACGATGGGACCTGTTGCTGTAGAACGGTCCAAAATAATTCCGACGATGGGACCTGTTGTCGTCTCTGGGCTGGTGACTGGGCGGTTTTCCGCAAGATTTCGTCGCCTTTTCCCGGCAATGGGTCTAGGGCGACTCTGTTAAACTAAGTTGAGATTAGGCAAATTTCAGAGGATTGTCCCAGGCAATTCGAGGAGAAAAGGAAAAGTATGGAAGCGTCCCTAGACCTATTAACTGGAACTTTGGCCCAGTTTCTATCGATTTACACGGTTATCCTAATCATTCGAATCTTGCTGAGCTGGTTTCCCAATATCAATTGGTTTGACCCGCCGTTTTCCATCTTGACCCAGCTAACGGATCCTTATCTAAATCTGTTTCGCTCGTTTATTCCCCCCCTTGGTGGGCTTGATTTATCTCCCATGGCGGCAATCTTAGTGCTACAGCTTGTGTCCGGTTTGATTTAAAGATCACCGTTATTGAATTTGAAATAAAACGCGCCACATGAATAAGCGCCCGAGATCAACACTGCAATCTCGGGCGCTTATTGTTTACGGGGAGTGGATCGGTTGGTGGTTTAGGCGATCGCCTCCGCTTTTTCTATCGCCGCCGCGTTCTCGCGATACCAATCAATGGTGCGCTTTAGCCCCTCTTCAAAGCTCACCTTCGCCTCAAAGCCAAACTTTTCCTTTGCTTTCTGAGTATCCAAGCAGCGACGCGGCTGACCATTGGGCTTATCCGTTTGCCACACCAGCTCCCCTTCGTAGCCCATCAGCTTACAAATCAGCTCCACCAAATCTTTAATGGAAATTTCGTAGCCCGTACCTAGGTTAATGGGCTCCGAAGACTCCAAGGACTGGGTGGCCATAACGATGCCCCGCGCCGCATCTTCAGAAAATAAAAATTCCCGTGTGGGACTACCATCGCCCCACACGGGAATGGTGGCGTCCCCCCGCTGCTGAGCCTCGTACACCTTCCGAATCAGGGCCGGAATTACGTGGGAGCTGGCAGGATTGAAATTGTCTTCCGGTCCGTACAAATTCACCGGCAGCAAGTAGACGCCGTTAAACCCATACTGGTCCCGGTAGGACTGGAGCTGCACCAACAGGGCCTTTTTCGCCACACCGTAAGGCGCGTTGGTTTCCTCGGGATAGCCCTCCCAAATATCCTCCTCTTTGAAGGGCACCGGCGTAAATTTGGGATAGGCGCAAATGGTGCCCACACACACAAACTTTTCGACGCCATTGCGGTGAGCCGCCTCAATAAGCTGCGCCCCCATCATCAAATTGTCGTAAAACAACTCAGCAGGCTTTTCTCGATTTAGCCCGATGCCGCCCACGTGGGCCGCCAAGTGCACGATCACATCCTGTCCCACAACCACCCGCTGGCACGCGTCCATGGTGGTGAGGTCATAATCGCGCGATCGCGGCACCAGGATTTTCTCCTGATCCGCCCCCGCTGCCACCAACTGAGCCACCACCGCCTTACCGAGAAAGCCAGCGCCCCCGGTTACCACAATATTCTTACCGCTTAAATCCATAGCCCTAGCCTGTAAACCTTTTCTTCTAATGCTGCTGCAAATGACGCTCCCAGTCTTGGTAGAGGCTGTCACCCAGTCAATCCAAAAGCCCCATACTGTTTCCTAGGCATGTGCCCTAGACCTGTGTCCTAGACCTGTGTCCTAGACATGGGACTTTTGTCGTAATCACTACCGTGCCCTAATCGACACTGGCCATTCCGGCGGCACGATTTGTCGCAATATCCTCGTGGCTCCTATTGCTGTCCTTTAGAGGATTCAGCCCTAGCGATCGCATATCCGCATCCACCATCAGCCGCACCAGCTCCTCAAACGTCACCGACGGCTCCCATCCCAACTTAGTCTTCGCCTTTGCCGGGTCACCAATCAGCAAATCCACCTCCGCCGGGCGCAAATAGCGTGGATCAAACTCCACATAATCCTGCCAATTCAGCCCCGCATACTGGAACGCCACCTCAAGAAATGCCTTAACCGAGTGGGTCTCATTGGTCGCTACCACATAATCATCAGGCTCTTCCTGCTGGAGCATCAGCCACATGGCCCGCACATAGTCCTTCGCAAAGCCCCAGTCCCGCTTAGAATCCAAATTCCCCAAAAACAGCTTCTTTTGGGTACCAGCTAAAATCCGCGCCAACGCCCGCGTAATTTTCCGAGTAACGAAAGTACCGCCGCGACGAGGGGATTCATGGTTAAACAAAATGCCATTGCAGGCAAACATATCGTAGGATTCGCGATAGTTTACCGTTTGCCAGTGGGAGTAAACCTTGGCGCAGGCGTAGGGACTGCGAGGATAAAAGGGCGTGGTTTCTAGCTGGGGCACCTCCTGCACCTTACCAAACATCTCAGAGGATCCCGCTTGGTAAAATCTCACCTCATCGCCAGTGCGCTGCTGGAAATCTCGCACCGCGTCCAGTAGCCGCAACGTTCCCAGCCCTACCGCGTCAACGGTGTATTCCGGCGCATCAAAGCTAACTCGCACGTGGGACTGAGCCCCCAGGTTATACACCTCTTGGGGTTTGACCATTTCAATAATTTTGCGCTAGGTGGTGCCGTCGGTTAAATCACCATAGTGCAACCGCAGCCGCGCCCCTTCTTTGTGGGGATCTTCGTAAATATGGTCAATGCGGTCCGTGTTAAAAGTTGACGTACGGCGAATAATGCCATGAACTTCGTAGCCTTTTTCTAGCATTAGTTCCGACAAATACGAACCGTCTTGTCCAGTAATTCCCGTAATTAGGGCTCGCTTAGGTTGCGTCATGGTGGCGTTATTAACGTTGGCGTTAGTTGGGCGTCTTGTGATCGTGGTGACGGGACAACAAATCCGTGGTGATTATGTGGGGCGGCGTAGTGCGAAATCGCCTCACAATCGACGGCTTTATCCTTCGGTATTTTCAAGTATTCCCACGAGGCCACAGTAGACTCTCAAGTCTTCACCAACATAGCCTATGATTCCGAACGGTTAAGAAAGCCTTATAGACCGCCAACGCCCAAGGCTGTCGAAGTGTTAATAGGCACCGTTGTCCTTAACGGAAAAAACGACGCCAAAGGTTTTGAGGATAATCCACAGGTCCATTAACAGGTGGCGGGTGGAGGCGTAGTACACGTCCATCAGCACCCGGCGATCGTAGGGAATGTTATTGCGCCCAGACACTTGCCATAGCCCGGTGACGCCGGGGCGTACCGTGAGCACTCGCCGAATATGACGACCGTACATGGGCAGCTCTTCTGGTACTAGCGGACGAGGACCTACGACGCTCATCTCCCCCTTGAGAACGTTCCAAAATTGGGGAAATTCATCGAGGCTGGTAATGCGTAGGAATTGACCAATCCAGGTGATGCGCGGGTCTTTTTTGAGTTTGTAGGTGGTTTCAAATTCGTGGCGGGCGGCGGAGTCGGTTTCTAGAAGGTGTTGCAAAATTTCGTCGGCGTTGGTAACCATGGTGCGAAATTTGATGCAGCGAAATCGCTTAAAGTTTCTACCTACGAGTGTTTTGTAATTTAATACGGGGCCGGGGGATCTGATGGCGATCGCCACAGCCAAAATCAAATAAATTGGCGAACAAAACACCAGCACAAACGTGGAGAAAATAATATCAAATCCCCGTTGAATGGCGTTAGCATCGAGACGGCGGGCACTGTAATGCCACAGCTTTCGCCGTTCTTGCGATCGCCCAACCCGGCTCTCGGACGAAAGTCTGGCTAGCATAACTATCCTCTACACTCAATCACACCACACTGGTCCTAATAATAAAGCCTGATTCCATTTGTGCAAGGCTACAGAGTACAAATCAGCATGGTACCCAGCGAGGATGATGGGTGATCGCCCCATGTTTTTGTCGTTAATAGGGCGGTCCTAGCCATACCCCAGTTACGCCCAATGCCCTGCTTACAGGGAGAAAGGCGATCGCCACAGCCGTAACCACCAACGATTAAAATCAGCACAATTCAAAAGCCCCCAAAATGCACTGGGCACTTGAGGGCTTTACAACATAAATTAGTCAACGGCGGTAATTACTGGAGACGCCATTTAACGCACGGGACTAACTTGCTTCGACAAATCAGTGCGGATGGGCTTGATGAAATACATCCGAATCAAGTTGACGCCGGTGTTGAGATACAGAGGCAGCTTGCGCATAAGCTGAAGCGCCTTAGGTCCGTTAGACTCAGCAATTTCACCCAGCTTGACATTATTCGCCGCGCACTTCTCCAACAAACCGTAGAAATCAGGGTGATCCACATCCAAAATTACGGGGAATACACGCCCTGCCGTTTCGTTGGTCTTCTCAATCACCCCTTTGTCGTAGGTGCGAGCGTCCAACCCGATGGACTTGTAGAAACCGCTACGCATCAGGTCATTCAGGTACATGGTGGCGAACACCGACAGCAGGAAGAAACGGCACCATAGGCGCGCCTTAAGACCCTTCAAAAATTGAGGATTCGCCTGAAGTAGGGCATCAAAGAAGTCCCCGTGACGGTTCTCATCCTGGCACCAATTCTCGAAGAAGCGGAAAAGGGGATAAATCCGGTCTTCGGGGTGCTTCTCCAGGTGACGATAAATCTTGATATAACGCCAGTAACCAATGCGCTCCGACAGGTAGGTGGCGTAGAAAATAAACTTAGGCGCAAAGAAAGTGTACTTCTTCGACTTGGTGAGGAACCCTAGATCCAATGCCAAGTTAAAGTCGGACATGGCTTTGTTGAGGAACCCGGCGTGGCGCGCTTCGTCGCGGGACATGAGCTTGAAGCCTTCTGCCAAGATGGGGCTGCGCTCTTTGAGCTTGCGCGATAGCTCCTTGTAAAGCAGGAATCCGGAAAATTCAGCGGTGCAGGAGCGCTCTAGAAACTCAATAAATAGTTCGCGAGTTTCTCCCTGAATCGAATCCCAGGATTTTTCAAATTCCGCGTCGCGCACAAAGTGGTGGCGGTTGTAGTCCACGCGAAATTCTTCGATGATCGCTTCTAATTCTTCCACATTGACGGAAATATCCATCTCCGCCATGGCTTCAAAGTCGGTGGTGTAGAAGCGAGGCGTCAGGATGGTTTCCTTGGACGGCCTCTTCGAGTCCACTTTTGGCGACGCTGCCTGCTTTTCGAGGGAGTTAACCATGAATATTTACAACTCTATTTAGACTCTAGTCTCTGTATTATTTCCGGGCGTTTCTCACCCTACTTTGCTGGCGAAGCCGTCACGGCAAACCAGCTAGCTTTTCCTCATTAGGCCATAGTCTACCAAGACCTTTTTGAGGCGGTGTGGATTTGACGTTAAGTGTTACTAAAACTTTTTCTTTCCAGTAATATTCCTTGCGATTTTCTAGAACTTTGCCATGCATAAACCTTTAAAAAGGAGTAAGTCTATAGGGGGCGAAATTACCGGGGGCGGTCGGTTCGGGGACTATTTTGAAGGTGGTTGGGGGGGATCAGGGTTTAGGGGCGATCGCGCTAAAGTTAAAACAAGTGGATTTGTTAAGGCTGCTGGTATCGCGAGTAACAATGGTGGGCTGAAAATGGTGGGAAGTATGAGTTTGGGAAAGAAGAATGGACGGGCGATCGCTCCGCAAAATTCTCAGCCAAGGTCTGGGCAAACCAGTGTTGCCACCAGCTATTTGTTGTGGCTAGTTTGTCTATTCGGCGTTTCCGGGGTCCACCGGTTTTACAACGGGAAAGTGGGCACCGGCTTCCTATGGCTCATCACCTGGGGCTGGTTTGGCTTCGGGCAATTCATTGACCTGTTTCTAATCCCGGAAATGGTGGACGAGCACAATTTAAAACGTCGTGCCCTCCTCAGCGGTTATTATCCCGGCGTCGGCACAACCCAGGCTGTGGCGGCCATGCCCAAAGCGGAGCTGACGGAGGGGGAAATTATGAAGCAGTTGGTCCAGGCGGCGAGTCAATACGGCGGCAAGCTGTCAGTGACCCAGGGGGTGATGGCTACGGGATTGGATTTTGACAAGGTGGAAGCGGTTCTGTCCCAAATGCTGAAGTCTGGCTACGTGAGCATCGGTAACGATCCCAACAGCGGCGTTGTGCTTTACGACTTCCACGAAATTTAGAGGGGTCTTTAGGAGGCACTTTAGGCGCGTTGCCCACAGACGTGGCAAATTTCGCTCTCTGCCTCCTGTGTGTTGCCTATCTGCCGCCATAGGGTGGGCGACCGTTGTTTCTCTGGGTTTTGCCCGGAGTTTTGCCCGGAATTTTGTTGGATTTCTCTGGGGGGCGTTTTTCGTCATATTTTTCGTAAGCCGCCACGATTTTTTGCACCAGGGGATGGCGCACCACGTCGGCTTTCGTTAGTTGGCAAAAGGCAATGCCGTCGGTGCCGCTTAGGATTTTCTGGGCGATCGCCATGCCCGACTGTTGATAGGTGGGCAAGTCCGTTTGGGTAATATCCCCGGTCACCACCATGCGCGACTGCCAGCCCAGGCGAGTCAACACCATTTTCATTTGGGCCGGCGTTGTATTTTGCGCTTCATCCAAAATTACAAAGGATCGATTCAAGGTGCGCCCACGCATATAGGCCAACGGCGCAATTTCGATCACCCCCCGCTCCATCAAGCTATTAACCTTTTCCGGGTCCACCATTTCGTGCAGTGCATCGTACAGGGGGCGCAGGTAAGGATCTACCTTTTGTTGTAAATCTCCGGGTAAAAATCCCAGCCGCTCCCCCGCTTCCACCGCCGGACGCGTCAAAATCAACCGCTCAAATTCACCGGCGAGTAGGGCCTTCAAGGCTAATATCGCCGCCAAAAATGTTTTTCCCGTACCGGCTGGGCCTATGCAAAAAATCAAATCCTGTTTCCGCAGGGCTTGAATATATTGCCGCTGGCGAAAGGTTTTGGCTCGGACCACTTCGCCGCGACGGGTGGTGGCGATCGCGTCAGTTTGAATGGACTGTAACTCTGCCTGGCGCTGGGTATCTAGCGCATGGCGAGCGGTCAAAATATCGGCACCGTCCACTCGCTGCCCCTTGGACCAATAGGGCTCTAGCGATCGCACCAATGCCTCGCACTGGGCCACCTGCTTATCCTGCCCCGCAACACACACCTGCTGTCCGCGCAGGACCACTGTTGTGCCCGTTAAATGCGCTAATTGCTTTAAATTCTCTTCGCGATAGCCCGCCAACGCCACGGCACTTTCGGGGGTTGGCAACTCCAAATTAAAATTGGCCAAGTGAAATTTATATCTATATCTACTGTGAAAAAATTCAAGCGTACGCAAGCTTGTGCTTCTTCCAGACTAGATCATCTAAAATTTTCTAGCCATAAATATTTTGGTCACTGATCTCGACGACTCTCGATGACCATTAATCTTAGCGACTACTAATTTCGGTGACTACCAATCTCGGCCACTATTAATCTCGACAACTACTGATCCCGGCGACGAGGTCTTGGGGTTGATCGAGATGAGGGCCCCCGGCGAGGCGATCGCCCAGCCCGGTCGCCGCCATCTCCTCGACTTTGGGAACGCTCCCCGTAAACCTCCACCGTTGCTCGCTGCCCAGCTACGGTTGCCGCTTGACCCACTACCGCTCTCAGCGCCTGGAGGGTACGACCGTCTCGTCCCACGGCTCGACCGCGATCGCCTTCCGCCAACGCCACCCGAACCCATACGCGATTGCGGTTGGGCATCGATTCGCAATCTACGGTCAAAGAATCCGGAGCCTCTAACAGCGGCTCCAGGAAAAACCGCACTAGGGCTGGATAGTCGGGCACGGCTGGATTTTCAAGAGAAGAAGACACGGACCCACCATTAACTAAACTGCCAATAAATCAGGACATTGCCCCGAGATAGCAATAGGCCGGCTAAGACAAACTGCTGAGGCGTTAAAAAATCCCCCAATAGCAGTAAGCCTATGCTTCAGCCTTGCTCGCGGTCTTCACCTGTTCAAAAATATTAGCCTTTTCCAAAAGGCGACGAACCGTATCAGTGGGTTGGGCTCCCTGCTCCAAACGACGCACGATCGCCGGCACCTCTAGGCGAGTTTCATCGGTACGGGGATTGTAATATCCCAACTCCTCTAGGGGGCGACCATCACGGCGAGAAGTGCTTTGGGCCGCAACGATACGGTAGCTAACTTCGCGTTTCTTTCCAAAGCGCTTAAGGCGAATCTTGACCATTGCTAGGTATAAGGACGGTGTATAAACAAATTGACAGACAACCATAATACTCCGTCCTGCCCTTTTTCCCACCGTCATTTTTTATAAACGGATTTTATAAATCGTCATTTTCACCATGTGGTCACCCGTAAACTGTCAATCTTTTGAAAATGGGCATCGCGGGTGACCAAAATTAAATCATGCCGCATCGCCAAAGCTGCAATCCAAATATCGTTTTCAGGGATGGAGTTTCCTTTGATTTTTAGCCCATTTTTGATGTGCCCGTACTGAAGCGCGGTGTCGGCGTCATAATGCGACACCACACTGTTGCCCACCAAAGTGTCGATCCGTGCCAGGTTTTCTCCAGCTCGACCCGATTTTTCGGACCCATAAAACAATTTGCCCACAGCGATGCTAGGGCGTGTACTCCCCACTGTATAAGGCTTCTGTCCCTTAATTGATGACACGCCCTAGGTTGATCCGCCCACAATATTGCTGAATAGCTTTGCCCATCGCTTGAAGGTCATCGACGGAAATTGCTCCAGCGAAACGCAATAGTGTTGCGCCTGGAACGCCTTTAACTTGTCCTGCGGGAGCTGCATCACCCTCTTTTTTTCGAGAGTCTCCTGAGGTGGCGATCGCCGATAAAAAGTGGCGCGAGGAAAACTGTTGGGCAGAACGTTGAGCTGTGCGTCAATCCACGTTGTATCGCAGGTAATCTACGAAGTCGGCCAGTTCTGTTAATGCGTTATCAGGTAACCCGCTGATTGTTTCAACAATGACCTTGCGCGCACTAATGGATCTTGCATTTTGGAGGTCCCAGTGAGCGTAAAAAGTTCCGCTCCAGATATCTTCTGTGCCTTTAACTCATTTTTCGCAGCCCCTTGGTTGGGACGAAATGCATTAGCCACGGTCATTTAGGCTAACCAAGTCTGACAGCAGGTTGTTCAAACTGCCTCGCACTTCAATGCCGTTCACTTTTTCGGCGATGCGCTCCAGCACTTCCATTTCCTTGAGGCGCATGGCCATGGGGTTGTTTTCCATTACCCGTGCCGTGTTTAACATGCTGCGGGTGGCGGCAGTTTCTTCTCGGCGGCGAATCACGTTGGCTTGGGCAGACTTTTCCGCTTCCACTACCTGGACCAGGATGGTTTTCATTTCCCCAGGCAGGATGATGTCTTTGACCCCCACTGAGGCGATCGCCACCCCATACTCATATGCTTTGGGCTGAATATACTGCAACACTTCCCCATCGATCGCCCCCTTATCCTCCAGCAGCTCGTCCAAGGTTTTGGTGCCGATCGCCCCCCGCAGGGCAAACTGTAGCTCCTTATACAGGTACTCCTGCACATTCTTCAGGGAAGACAACGCCAATGTGGGATCGGTGATGCGGTAGCCGGTGGTGAGGTTGAGTCGTAGGGCCACCTTGTCCTTGGTCAGAATTTCCTGTCCCGAGACTTCCCGCACTTGCAGGCGTAGGTCAACCACTTCGGATGTGCTGGAGCGCCCCACTAACCACCAGCTATGCCAGCCCGGTGCTAGAGTTTCCGCCAGTGTGCCCGATTCGTAAGACAACCCTACGTGCTGGGGCGGCACCTGTATCGCTTGAGCCAGGGATGCGGTCATACGTTTTACGGGGTCGCGCCCGAGAATTAATTCTTTAACTTGCCGCTCCGTAAGCTGGGGCTGGGCTTGGGTATCGATCACCTCAATGGTTACCCCTTCCCAAAACAGGCGGCGGCTTCCCGGTGGCAGCACGTCGATCACATTGCCCCGATCGCGCACAATGGCAATTTCTGTTTCCGACAGAGTGGCCACTTCGCAATATTCTTCGACAAATTCGGGATGGTTATTGATGAGATTTTCAGGATCTTTGACCGTCAAAATGCCCCCCAGCCTGCGATTAAATTGCACGGTTAGGTCTTGATCCACGTTCCAAAATGCGTAGATGCCTGGGGTGAGGAGCCGTACGAAGTCGCCGTCGCGATAAAGCAGCGCTACCTGATCTTCCGTAACGCTGACAAAGCGGATGGCGGAGGTTAGCTCTGGGCGGTGCTGGATTTGAGATACCAGGTCGGCGGGAATTTCTAAGGTGTCGTCCAGGTTGAACCGATGCACTGTGACTGGGTTGGCTTGATTCCACCCGCGCCAGAATGCGGCGATTTCGTCCCGCTCCACGGTGTACCACTGCAACGGCGTCTTGACCAATGCTGCTTCGTTGTACCCGGTGCGTATAATTTCGCACTGCTCAGCGAAGGCGTCCCCATGCTCTTGCAGCAAAAACTCTAGGTTGTTTACCGTTAGCCGCGCCTGCTGCACATCAAAAACTTTGACGTTCCAGTGGCGACCGAAGTGGCGATAGGTGCCGGGGAGCAAAATCTGTTTGAAATCACTGCGGCGGAAGAGCAAACCGCGCTCGGTGGGCTTGATATAAAAGGTTTTGAAAAAGAGCATGGAGACTGAAGTAAACAAACAAATATTGAAGGGATGGAGGATCGCCACAAGCGGATCCGTAACGGGCGATCGCGGTCAAAGTTCAGGAGCACGGCTGTTTCGCTTGAATTATCCACAACCAGCCGTAGCCAGCCATAAAGAACCAAAGCTGAAAGAGACCGACCCGTGAATGTTGACGAGCAAACCGCGCGGGTTACTTTTCCGCTGCCTGCCGTCGCCGTCCCCTCAGGTTTAGCCCTGTTTTTCCCGTAGGTCCAACGTGGCTATTCCTTATGAGTTCGGCGATGGTGGGCTAGTGGCGATCGCTCCAGTCCCAAAAAACGCGGAGTTGAACCGCAACGCATAGCGTTTACCAGGGTCTCGTTTAAAAGACGAGGGTTAAACCTTTTCAGGGTTTAGGTTGGTTAAAAGCGCAGGAATCGAACCTGCGAATGGACAGAACCACAATCTGTTGCCTTACCGCTTGGCTAGCTTTTGGACCTCGATACGGGAATCGAACCCGTGAATGCTGGATTCTGCACCAGTGCCTTACCGCTTGGCGAATCGAGAGATGTGAACACTTGGAATACGCAGGGGCAATGGTTAGCGCCGCGCACCGACCGGGCATACGGAACCCGAGCCACAAAAGTGCTGCACGCCAATTATTCTAACGAGGGTATTTTTTTAACTGTTCTCTTCCGGCGCTGGCACCTCTTCTGCGCGGTAAAACATAAACTGAGTCGCGACGCCAATGCTTTCCACTTCGTAGCTCGGCAACTGTCCCGACAAGAAATCTGGCAACAAAGAATCCGCCGTCAACTTTGTCTTGTAATGGCTCACCACGCCCAAATTTGTCCGTTCAGTGCTTGTTTCGATCAGCCCTTTCAGCTGAGGTCTTAAATCCGCCACCACATTGCGACACTGTTCCTGGAGATTAATCCCAAACGTATTAGACAGCTCCGAACACGTTTCTGTCTGCAACTTTTCCACTAGCTTATGGCTTGCCTCTTCCGCATAGGTTTCTGGCGACGGATTCGTTAGCGTCAAGCCTCCGCCAATTCCCACTAGGGCCACCAAACCAACAATGAATTTCATAGCGTGATCCTTTGTCAATCCTCACAAGATTTGTGGAAAAATGGCGATTTTTGGGCGGTTGGTATTTGTTATGAAGGCGTTTGTTTAGCAATCTTTGGGCGATCGCTCCGCCCCCTTATCCTCTCACACAAACACCCACCGCCCGCCGCTCCAGACTTAACAGGCAAAAGCCAACCCCATCACCAATCGTGTTAAGCTAGCTCGGCAAATTAAAACATCGCACACCCAAGGTTTCGGGTTTATGCGTTGGCGGCAGATTTGGCATTCAACGTCAAAATCAGCGCACCGCCAGCGTTACAAAACAACCTGGGTGGAGGCTAAAACCCGAAAGGAGAAAAATAATGGCAGTCGTTTCTTTGGCAGAACTCCTAGAAGCAGGAGTTCACTTTGGCCACCAGGCCAGTCGTTGGAATCCAAAAATGGATCCATTCATCTTTACCGCTCGCAATGGCGTCCACATCATCGACCTGGTGCAAACTGCCCAGTGCATGGAATCCGCGTACCAGTACCTACGCAACGCCTCTGAGCAAGGTAAAAACGTCCTATTTGTGGGCACCAAGCGCCAAGCTGCTGGCATCATTGCCCAGGAAGCAGCCCGCTGTGGTGGCTACTACGTTAACCAGCGCTGGTTGGGAGGCATGCTAACCAACTGGTCCACCATTAAGGGGCGAGTTGAGCGCTTGAAGGAACTAGAGCGCCGGGAAGCCACCGGAGCTTTGGATCTGCTACCCAAGAAAGAAGCCTCCGTGTTGCGCCGGGAGCTGGCAAAGCTGAAGAAGTACCTGGACGGCATTAAAAATATGCGCCGCCAGCCGGACATTGTTGTAATCATTGACCAGCGTCGTGAGTACAACGCAGTTCAAGAGTGCATCAAGCTGGGTGTGCCCATCGTGTCCCTGTTGGACACCAACTGCGATCCTGACGTGGTGGATGTGCCCATTCCGTCCAACGATGACGCAATTCGTTCCATCAAGCTAATTATCGGCCGCCTTGCGGATGCCATTTACGAAGGGCGTCACGGTGAACTGAGCACCGATGATTACGATCAGTATGATGCTGAGTCCTTTGAGGATGAGGTTTACGAGGACGAAGAGGCGGCCCCCGAAGAGGCTGCACCGGAAACCACTGAGGCTAGCGACGGTTAACCGTAAAGGTCTGCGTCGTTTGGGTGTTTGTTATCTTCCCCTCAATTCTTTTTATTGGGGGGACTTTGATTAAAGTTCACAACATTCAAGTTCACAACATTCAAATGATGCGGCTGGGGTGATATTTCCCGCGATTCCCCATAGGATTAGGGTTGGACCTTTATGAATCCACCATGGCGGAAATCGTTACGGCGAACCAGGTCAAGATCCATCGGGCTCAAACTGGCGCGGGAATTATGGATTGCAAGCGTGCTTTAGTGTCGACCAATGGTGATTTGGTTAAGGCGCTGGAGTGGTTGCGTCAGCGAGGGATTGCGGCGGAATCTCCGACGGTGGGGCAAACGGCGGCGGAAGGGGCGATCGCTAGCTATCTCCATACCGGCAACCGCATCGGTGTATTGGTGGAGCTAAATTGCCAAACGGACACAGTGGCAAAGCACTCTGATTTTCAAGACCTGGCCCACAATATCGCTATGCAAATTGCCGCTTGTTCCCAGGTGCAATATATCAAAATCGCTGATATTCCCAAGGCGTTGATTTTAAAAGAGCAAACGTTGGAACTGGGGCGAGATGATTTGGCGGGGAAGCCAAAGGATTCCAAAGCAAAAATTGCTGGAGAGCGGGTGCAAAAGCGACTGGAAGATATGTGTTTGCTGACCCAACCCTATATTCGCGATCAAAGTATTAACGTAGAAGAGCTGGTGCAAAAGGCGATTGCTCGGTTTGGTGAAGAGATTCGGGTTCGCCGTTTTAGTCGGTTTATTTTGGGCGAAGAGCTTGGGAACGAGCTGATAACCTATCCTTCCCCATAAAAAGTAAAAGATGAGTCTTCCATTAAGTTGTTTTTTTTCGAACGTTATTGGCAAAACTAAAATTACAAAATCGGGAAGAAAAACTGGGGCAATTCAACAATAATTCTTCTATGGCTGACTCCATTCTAGGTTTGAAAAATAAGTTGCGAGGGCTATCAGTTGAAACCCAGGCGATCGCTCAGAAGCTGCACAGTGCTGATCGTGATTATTTAGCCCTATTGGGAAAGACAGCCCGGCAGCAGTTGATCTTGGCTTGCTATCAAGTGTGCACGACCCAGTACCCTGAAGCATTTCTAACGCTGACGGTCGAGCAAAAGCAAACGCTGCAAACCAAAGTAAAAGCATTAGGGCTGAAGCTGCAACAAAATATTGTTGATGTTTTAGACTCAGTTTTAGATAAGCAACCGAGGGATCCTGATACTTTCCAAGAGTTTATAATTAGCAGCCTGTTTTCAAATGCTAGAATTTCTCGGAAGCGTCGTAGAAATAGGAAAGGTAAGTCTGGAAAAGGCTCCGACCTGGACAATAGCGGCTTTGATAGTGATGACGACCTAGGGGAAAATAATAGAACCTTAGTGGTTTTAAGCAACGAGATTTCCTCGGAAGAATTGTCTGAAACGGGGTTGTCTCCTGATCGGCTGGCTGAGGCGTTAGCTAACGCCCTTGAGTCAGTGATGGCTGAAGATGAAGATGACAGTGATGACGACGACTTAAATGATAGGGATATTAAGGAGCTGGAAACAGGGCAAGGGGAAGATGAAGCTGTTGAAAATATTGAAAAAATCGCGGATGAAAATGTTGAGAATGACGCGGATCAATTAGAAGAAATTACTGATTCAGCAGATCGTAAAACGGTGAATGATGCAACCGTTTCGTTGGGTGGTTTGCCCTCAGAAGGCGATGGGGATGATCGCGAAGAAACGGCAGCTAATTCCGAGGATGCAGGTGAAGATTTAAAGGATTTAGCGGAAGCTGACCCGGTGAATGGGGAGAGGGCTGATGATGGGGATCTGGGGCGCGATCGCGATAATAATCAGCAAGATGATAATCAGCAACTTGAAAATTCCTCCTCCGGCAGCGACACTAGCAGCAGCTTTTTAGGAGAGTATTTCGCAAACGGCGCAGGAAGAAGCGCTGGAGAGGGTGAAAATGGCATCAAAAATGGCACCGATGGGCGTGAAACCCCTTCCATAGAAGGTGAGACTCAACCTTTGGTGATTCAGTCTAAATTAGACACTGCCGGAGGCTTAAGCACTTTAGGATTAGCGGGCTCCACTTCGTCGTTGTCAGATAATTCGACAGCGCCGATAGACATTACGAAAAGCGACAGTCCACAGGATGTTATTCAGTGGCAGCGATCGCGAGAGCGTCTGGTTTTATCGAAGCTGCAAAAATTCTCCTATCGCACTAACCAGCTTTTAAGGACCAGCAAGGCTATCCCCGAACCCCTCGCCAACCCGTTTATTGACGGCGACCTATCCCTGAGTCGCGAGTCCTCTTCAAAAACCCCAAACTTGTTATCCCTAACCATTGAACCCACCAAAGCTCCTGCCTTCGGCGGACGACCTGCGCCGATGCGTATGGTGGCAGTGCATTTGAATTTAGGCGACCTGGAGCTGGTGAATCCTGATTTGCGACGGCGATCGCTCAAAATCCGCAAGCTCTTTAGTCAGCTTGAAACCCTAAATCAGCAGCATCAAGATACTCAGAAAAAGCTCAACATTGCCCAGGCAGATTTACAGTGGCGCAGCAGTTGGTCTGACGACACCTAAGCAGGAACTGCCGTGCAATTGTAAATAGCCTGAATTTCAAATAGCCTGAATTTCAAATAGCCTAAATTTCAAATAGCCTGTAAATTTCCATATCACGTCATTTCTCAGCACCTAGGCAATCTCGAGAATTTGCGTAAGCTCCTTATGGCTAGGCAGGCAGCGATCGCTGAGGATTGGGCTAAGCTCCGCCACCTCTTGCCGCTCACAAAGAGTTGGCGAAGCCAATAGTGTGGTTCTAGCTTTAGCAAACTGTCTCCACGCGCCTTATTTTTTATTGAACCGACGAAGGGCTTTGATCATATTGACGGCGCGCCTAGCATTCTAAGCATTCGCCCTTGGGCGGTTTGGAGGCGCTTCAAGGCGATCGCTGTAACGTTAATCCGCCTAGCCTGAGAAAATCGCCTGAAAAATCTGCCTGAAAAAATACCCACCTCAAAAATACCCCCCTTAAAAAAGCCCCTAAAAATTCGGACAGGGCTCCAAAATGCCCGTGATAAAGTATTGGAGGTTCAGCGTAAACATTAGTTTTGCCCTCTAACCAACGAACTAAAATATTGGTTTAACCGGGCCAGTTCAATGTTCAAAGATCCGACATCATCAAACGCTGCACCGACGCGCCCTTCCTAATCCTGTGTAGTTATGAGAATACTGATCACCGGCGGCGCTGGTTTTATTGGCTCGCACCTCATTGATCGCCTAATGAACGCCGATCATGACGTTATCTGTCTCGATAACTTCTATACGGGACACAAGCGTAATATTCAACACTGGCTAGGCAACCCTAACTTTGAGCTAATTCGTCACGATATCACCGAGCCAATCCGCTTAGAAATTGATCAGATTTATCACCTGGCCTGTCCCGCATCGCCAGTTCACTATCAGTACAATCCCGTTAAGACTGTCAAAACTAACGTTATCGTCACCTTAAATATGCTGGGGCTGGCGAAGCGCACCAAAGCTCGTAATCAGCTGGCGTCACCCCCAAACGGAGGACTATCGCGGAAACGTTAATCACATTGGTCCCCGCAGCTGCTATGACGAAGGAAAGCGCATTGCTGAGACGTTGACCTTTGATTACCACCGCCAAAATGGTGTTGATGTAAGGGTGGTGCGGATTTTTAATACCTACGGCACCCGAATGTTGGAAAACGACGGGCGGGTGGTGAGCAACTTTATCGTCCAAGCGTTACAGGGCAAACCTTTGACCGTGTATGGGGACGGTTCCCAAACGCGTAGTTTCTGCTATGTGTCTGACTTAGTGGAAGGGTTTATTCGCATGATGAATAACGAGGAGCATATTGGACCGGTTAATTTGGGTAACCCTGATGAGTACACGATCTTGCAGCTTGCGGAAACGGTGCGCAGTTTAACCAACTCTAGTCTTGACATTAATTTCAAGCCGCTGCCCCAAGATGATCCCCGACGACGTCAACCGGATATTACCCGCGCAGAAAAATGGCTAGACTGGTCGCCGACAATCCCCCTGAAGGATGGGTTGGACAAGACAATTAGCTATTTTCGGGAACATTTGAGCAAAAAATCGGCATAGGCAGGATAGCCCTGTTTTGTCACTTCCTGAAATGGCGACGAATTTACGCTGTTCTAGCCATTGTTCAATATAAAATTTCAACGGAAGAATAAGGGTTTCAGCGCTTTTTGGCGGAAAGTGACAAAACAGAGGTAGTTACTGCTTTTATGATTGTTGCGATTTGCTCCTATGGCACGGTGTTGTGGTGATTGGGACGTTTCTGCGGCGGCTTTTGGGATCGCCTAAGGGATAAATGAGAGGGAGTATTCAAGGAGTTTGTCAGGCGGTTGGAAATCGTCGGCAAATGGTCAATACCCCAGGGCAAGCCATGATCGTCCTGGTCCTGTCTCCGGGCAAACTAGCTTAGGAGGCTGACCGATTTCTCCTGTTTTATGCCCGTTTCGGTGAATAATCATTCGGATTTAAAGAATGGCATTGCAGGGCGATCGCCACACTTTCCATGCATATGAAGGGGGCTTGTTGGGGCGTTGTTTCGCAGCAATTTTCCTTTCATAGCACTGTCGCGTGGTAGTCATTATCTTGCCGTAAGAGCCAGTTGCTCAACAGATTTGCTATGACAGAGGCGAGAGAGTGAGCCCACTTCTCGGTGCGGTAGCTTGCGCATTAACAACGCAGGCGATCACGTAGACAGAGGGAACAATCAGTCACAGGAAAACTAGTTTTAACAAGGATTTAGCTATGCGCGTATGTGTTATTGGTACCGGATATGTTGGCTTAGTAACGGGGGTTTGCTTGGCCCACTCAGGGCACCAGGTCATATGCGTTGATAACAACGAGGAGAAAGTTAAGCTGATGCGATCGGGGCAGTCCCCCATCTACGAACCGGGGCTGTCCGAGCTGATGCAAAGCTCCATGCAAAAAGGATCCATTGAATTCACAGCGGACCTGGCCGCTGGCGTTGACAACGGCGAAAAAAAGATAATAGCGGAAGGAACGCCGCCGTAGCACACGGGGGAAAGTGATACTCGCTACGTGGAAGCCGTAGCTCGCGGTATAGGATCTAACCTAAAAGGCGGCAGCGAGTTTAAGGTGATCGTCAATAAATCAACAGTGCCCATTGGCTCCGGTGACTGGGTGCGGATGATTGTGATGGACGGGTTTAACGAGGCTAACGAGGGGGCTAGCGAGCCTTCCTTTGCGGTGGTGAGCAACCCTGAGTTTTTGCGGGAAGGGTCGGCGGTTCATGACACTTTTAATCCGGATCGCATTGTATTGGGTAGCAACGAAGCCCAGGCGCTCGCCATGATGGAGAAGCTGTACCAGCCGATTATTACCCGAGAGTTTGCGGAAAATAAGGATCTGCCTCCGGTGCCGGTGGTGAAAACTGACCTAAGCTCGGCGGAGATGGTGAAGTATGCGGCTAATGCGTTCCTAGCGACAAAAATTAGCTTTGTGAATGAGGTGGCGAATATTTGCGATCGCGTGGGCGCTGATGTGGTGCAGGTGGCTCAGGGAATTGGTTTAGATTCCCGTATCGGCGGCAAGTTCCTCCAAGCTGGGATTGGCTGGGGGGGCTCCTGCTTTCCGAAGGACGTGTCAGCGCTGATTCACACGGCGAATGATTATGGTTACGACGCCCAGCTGATGAAGTCGGCGGTGTCGGTGAATCAACACCAGCGCACGATCGCCATTGAAAAGCTCCAAAGTGAGCTGAAAATCCTAAAGGGTAAAACCGTGGGACTGTTGGGGTTGACCTTTAAGCCGGACACGGACGATATGCGCGACGCCCCTGCGTTGACCATGATTGAGCAGCTCAACCGCCTGGGAGCTAAGGTGAAAGCCTACGATCCCATTGTGTCCCAAACGGGCATGCGCCACGGATTGTCCAATGTGTATGTGGAAACGGATCCGGAGCGGTTGGCCGATAGCTGCGATGCCCTGGTGTTGGTAACGGACTGGTCCCAGTTTAAGACCTTGGATTACGGCGCAATGGCAAAGCTTATGAATATGCCGGTGATGATTGACGGGCGCAATTTCTTGGATCCTGAGGAGATGCGATCGCTCGGCTACCGCTATGTGGGCATCGGTCGCTAAGACGTCCTTAAAAGTCCAGGTCCTTCTGCACCAGCGTTTGCAGATGTCCTAAAAACGTCATCAGTTCTTGGTCCGTTAATTCGGCTCGGGTGCGCTTACCATAAGTCTCTTGCAGGTAAGCCACCCCTTGTTTTTTGTCCCAACCCACCTGCTCCATCAGCAAACCAATTTGGGCGATCGCATCAGATAAATCCACCGGCAACTCTGCCTTAGGGGAGGGCGCTGGCGGTTCTGGAGATGGTGCCGGAGGAGGATCCGCAAAATCTAAGCCGGGAATGTCTGGGGCGGCTTTTTTCGGGGCTGATTTTTTCGAGGCTGGAGGGCTAGAGGACGGAGTAGTAGGAGCTGGGGGATTAACCGATGATTGAGGAGAAGGACTGGCTGTTTTTGGCGGTTCTTTCACTTCAGCCGTTTCTGCTATCACCTCCGTTGCTTCAGCGCGGGGAATCGTTTCTGTCAGTGGGGGCTCAGCTGAGGCAGTGCCCGCCAGTTGGGCAATGGGGCGATTATTGGACGGGAGCGCATTGGATGGAAGCGCACTGGACGAGTCGCCGCCCAGCAACGTTACCGAGCCGTCGTAGTCAATGGCTACCAATCCTAAAGCTTCCAACGCACGAACCCGAGCGCGACCCTCCGCCTCTTCCAGCGTATCCGCCGCCGCCATCCCCGTTGCTAATACCTGCCCATCCAGCTCCACCGCTACCGATACCACGTACTGTCCCTGGGTGAATTCCAGCATTTTCGATACTAAGCAGCCGGTGGGATACCGCGATCGAAATTCCGCAAACATAGACAGTGAAACCACTCAAACAGCTATTAATAGTATTGATCAGCAAATTCAGCAAATAGTGATCAGTTGCTCGTCCCGTTAAAAATCGAGATGCCCCACTCAAAGTCCTAACGCAAGCAAAGTTAATGTAACCTACTGGCTAAACATTCGGTCTGGGTCGTGGCGTGTAGGAATGACCAATGGAAATGGCGGGTGGCGATTGTGGCAAGCACTGGTTAATGAAAAGCCACCCCGATTCAATTCAGCCATTAATGGGACGCTTTATGGCAAGATTGACGTGATAAATAACGTTGGACCAATACAAAACGACATCGTTATTGTCCCATTGTCCGACTTTAAGTTTCACTGCGTTATTCTAATTGCCCCACTGCTTTTCGTGACTTTTCTTCGTTTTAGTGGCACCAATTGTTGTTGAGGTCGAGAATTTTGTTTCTGGTTGATTCAAGGCTTTAGAGTTGACTTTAGACGTCTAATTTCTTTGAATCGTCATTTTTGAAAGGGTGGGTGACTAAATAACGCTACTTTTCGGGCACTGGTTTAGTTGTCACTGTTCAGTTTTACCGTTGGAGGTTTACGCGCTTTGGATTTTTCAATTGCTGCCCTTTTGTCTAGCTTTACGGGCGATAAGTCCCTAACTTCCAAAATTCTGGAGCAAAAGCTGAATTTGGAAGAAGGCACCGAGAAAGAACATTTGGGTATTGCTCTAAAAGCGCTAGAAACCATTGGCATTGTGGAAAAGGAGCGGGGACGGTATCGTTTAGCGCCGAAACCCCAAGAGGAGTTGTTTGAGGCAAAGTTGCGCTGTTCGAGTAAGGGTTTTTGTTTTGCTATCCAGGACGATGATGATACGGAGGATGTGTATATCCACGAGAATCATTTGTCCAATGCGTGGAATGGCGATCGCGTCCTAGTAAAGGTCATCAAGGAAGGGGCTGGGCGAAATCGTCGCCGTAGCCCGGAAGGGGAAGTGTGTTTGGTGCTGGAACGGTCTAACCAGTCGGTGCTGGCGCGGGTAAAAAAGACCGATGGCGGGGATTTTCGCGCCACTCCTTTGGACGATCGCCTGTTGTTTGAAGTGGCGCTGAGGGAGGCTGAAGGGGTGAGCCTGGACGATATTGTGGAGTATCTCGAAAGTGTGGATATTGACCGGTATCCCCTGGGTCGCATGTTGCCGAAGGGGAAGATTAATAAGGTGCTGGGGGTGGATGCCCAGGCGGCGCGGGATGTGGATATTGTTACCTGCAAGTACGGGCTGCTGGAGCGATTTTCGCCGGCGGCGATCGCGGCGGCAGAGAAGTTGCCCACCCTGAAGAAGACCTTAAAGGCGGCGGAGGTGAAAGGACGGCTGGATGTGCGATCACTGCCCACCGTGGCGATCGCCAATGGTGAAGGAGACGCCACCGTGCCCATTTACGACCACGCCATTACGGTGGAAACCAACGGCAACGGGCAAACGCGCCTGGGCAGCCATATGGCGGATATTGCCCACTATGTGTCGTTAGGATCGCCCTTGGATCGGGAGGCCCAGCGGCGGGGCTTGGCGGCCTATTTAAGCGACGCGGTCTTGCCCCTATTTCCACCGGCCATTAGCGCTAGCCATGGATCCTTTGTGCCAGGACAGGACCGGTTAGGCGTTTCGGTGCTAGTGACCTTGGATGAGGCGGGGCAGCGGGTTGGCTTTGAAATTCAGCCCAGTGTGGTGCGCGCCGATGTGTCATTAACCAGCCAGCAAATTAGCGATCTGGTTAATGACACCGACGATGCCCTCGATGTGTCCGACGCCAAGGGAGTTAAGGAGCTGTTGTCCCAGTTTCAGGGGGTGGCTAATGGGTTAAGACAGCAGCGACGTGATCGCGGTGGCTTTGAGCTGCGGCGGGGACCGGAGGCAGAATCCACCTTACAGCGGGAGGGCGTACCGGGCGTGCCGGTGTTGCCCCGTAACGAGCAGCCGTCGGAGGGGCTGGTGAATGAGGTGATGATCGCCGCGAATCAGGGCATTGCTGAGCATCTCCACGCTTTGGGAGTGCCCGCCCTATATCGCTGCCAAACGGTGCCCCCCCTAAGCGAAGTGCAGGATGCCATTAAGCTTGCTAGCAACGTGGGTTTGACTTACACCCTAGATGACGACGCGGAAGTGATCCCCAAAGCTTACCAGGCGTGTTTAGACGAGTTGGCAGAGTCCCCTAGCGGCAGAAAAATTATCAATACCCTGCTGTTGCCGACCCTAAAGCCTAGCTACTACAGCGTGACGCCCCGTCCCCACTTCGGTCTAGCGCTGCCCATGTATGCCACGGGCAATGCGCCCACCCGCCACTATGCCGACTTCTTGGTGCAGCACGTTTTAAATGCGGTGTTTGAAAACGGGCGCGATCGCCGCACCACCCGCTCCAAAAAATCCGTTAACCTGCGCGACCACACCTGCCACGGGGAAATTGACTGGAACGTGTTGCCACCGGATATGCATCAAGATTTAGAAGCCCGCTTGGCAAACACCTTGACCAACCTGGGCGATCGCGAGCGAGCGGTGCAAGACGCCGAGTCAGATATTATCGGTCTCCAGCGCACGGCTACCATGCAGTCCCGCATTGAAGAAAGCTTTACAGGGCTGATTGTAGGCGTCCAGTCTTACGGGTTCTTTGTGGAAATTGAAGAGCTACAGGTGGAGGGGCTGGTGCATGTTTCGTCCTTAAAAGACGACTGGTACGAATACCGATCACGCCAGCAAACCCTAGTGGGGCGCAAGAACCGACGGCGCTACGCCCTGGGCAACCCAGTCAACGTGGAAGTGCGAGGCGTAGACTACTACCGGCAGCAAATCGACTTGGCAGCCCTCTCCGACGACACGGAGGCAGCTGAGGGCTCTGATGACGAAACCGGTAGTGACGAAGAGGAATAGCCCCTTTGGCAAAGCCTCCTCTACGGCCAAGTCCGCTTTCAATCACTCCCAACCCCTAGTCAGAGTAAAAAGATCGGATTTGGTTTGCAAGGATGGGTGTTCTTGCCACTGCATAACCCTTTTAACGTTTATATTGACGGCACGCCCCAGACTCAGTGGTCAAAGTTTAGCCGTGGCGCTGACCGTTGGGCATAATCGTCTCTCGCAGCAGCGCATTATTTAAGGTCACTTCCCACAGATTGGCCTTATGTAAATTTGCCCCTTCTAAGTTGGTCTCGACAAACTTCGCTTCACGCAAGTTGGCCATGCTTAAATTCGCCATACTTAAATTGGAGCGCGATAGGTCAGCGTTGCTTAGGGTTACCTCTCGCAGGTCCGCCTCCTTTAAAATGGCGTCCACCAAACTTGCCGTGTAAAGATTGGCTCCGATTAAATTGGCACCAATCAACGTTGCCGCGTCCAAATTTGCCCCCATCAAACTAGCGACGCACAGGTTAGCCAAGCTTAAATTAGCCAAATTCAAATTAGCCTGGTACAGATTCGCCCCTACCATCGACGCCATACATAAAATTGAAAGACTTAAATTTGCCGATCGCAAATTCGCCTCCCGTAAGTCCGTCATACATAAATTTGCTTCTCGCAAATCCGCCCGAGAAAAATCCGTTTCCCGAAACTTCGCCCCCTTCAGCGCCGCCGTGTAAAAATTCGCCTCACGACAGTCCGCCCGACTCAGATCTGACTCTCGCACCGTCACCATACACAGGTCTGCCCCTTTTAAAGAAGCCTCCCGTAGATCTACCTGACTGAGGGTTGCTTCTCGTAAATTAACCCCAGTTAAATCAGCAGTGTATAAATTCGCGTGACGAATATCCGCCTTGGATAAATCCGCCTCTTCCAAACATGCCATGCACAAATCCACATGGCTTAGATCCATGGTGCTAAGCCTTGCTTTGCGCAGATCTGCTTCTCGCAGATTTGGCTGAATTTTTGGATTGTGTTGCCGCCAACGGTTCCAAACATCTGCCCCGTCCAGCAGTAGGGATAGATGCTCCCGGTTAGCCATGGTCGGACACTCCAATGTCGTGGACAGGCATTTACGCTGTTTGCATTTCTTTAGGATATAAACCTAGCTTTCCCACCTAAGCGGATTTTAGAAAGTTAGAAGACATTAATATAAGCGATCCAGGCAAGTGTCCGGATCACCATAGCCAATTCAAGAAATAAACAGTAGGTAGATGCACCCCAATCCCTGGCTTTTTGCCGGGGTTTTTTTCGTTTGATGGTTCCTATGGGTGCTTTAAGGGTGGCCAGTACTTGTCAATTAAACGGCAAAAGTCAATGACAAGTAAATAGCCAAATAACCGACATTCACACTGGATTCCTAAGTTGCCCATTCAGGAGTGCTGTGGCCCAATGAAGCGCTACTGCTCTGCCGACTTCATATCTTATCGTGATTTCCCTTGAGTGTTGCTGCTTTGCCTTGACTGCTGACCTAACGGGGCGTGTCGTTAATTAAATCTCAGACTCGGTCGTCGTCAGGGTTACAGTCCCTAGCATTCTTTATTTCCTTTATTGTGAAGGGCCTGTTTTCCCTATTTTATAAGGCGTCTGGAGTTTGGCGCTTGTTTATTCATGACAAACCCCAGTCAGTGCCTACCGGGCATAGGCGAAGTAGGTGATCATTGGAATGGCTATTGCCAGGACCAAAAGTACAACCACGATAAGGGTGGCGCTGCCTTGGTCCGTGTCTTCGGCGCTCGTGAAGGTGCTTTCGATGGCGACTGCTGAGGCTAAGGTGGGGGCTCCAGGATCCGGGTTCCCAGCTAGAACGGCTCCCAGGCGATCGCTCGTGCTCAAAAATGCTTCGTTGTAGTTACCTGCTCGAATGGGCGTTAAGAGGCTTTTCTGGGCAACGCTGTCGGCAATTTCCGGGGTCAGGGCGCCTGGAATCGCCGAGCCCACCTGAATGGCGGAGGAGCTGGTAACGGCGTCAAGGGCGATTAAAATTTGATTCTTCTGGGCATCCTCGCTGGGAAACCAGGTGGAAAAGAGCTTTTCCGTAAACGTTTCAATGGTTTCCCCGTAATCTAAGCGGCGGAAGGTGACGTAGTTAATGTTGGTGCCGTTGCTGGTTGGGCTGGTGGCGATCGCCGTCAATTTTTTTTCTAGCTGTCCCTTCGTTAGGCGGCTAAACAGCTTTGCCTCGTCGTAAACGTGAACGCTGGAGTCCACGGGGGGCATATTGTAAACGCCTGTGGCGATCGCCGGTTCAACGCCCGAGCCCAGTACGGCAAAGCTCGTTAGCCCAATGACTAACCCAGTAACCAAAGCCAGCCGCCGCCATTTTGCTAAAGTTTCGCGCAGGACACTTAAGACGCCATTGATGGGCGAAATAGAAGAAGACATAAGAGAAACGCTAGTGAAACGGGGTAAATAGGATGGGACAATCTCTGACTAGAACCTATGGGCTGTTATCAATTAATTCTCAAGCTCAATAACTGCAAGGGTTTCAGCGCCTAATGCTTTGTATTCAAAAGGGCGTGCACTTCCCGCTGGGTAAGGCTTCTGGAATTTAATGGATGACATCCTAAGGCGATGCCAGTTTTTGTTCCTTGTAGGATTTTAAAACAGCTCGTGCGTATCCTTTGGGGTTGATCCCCACTTGCCAGGGCGATCTAAAGACGAATGGCTCTAAAGGCAATAATTTTTCCTTGAAATATCTGGAGCCTCAGCGCCCCCCATTGCATTTTCAGCTTTGACTTTTGATTTTTACGTTATTTACGTTACGCTCGGCCAGCTTTTTCGTTCCAATTTTCTCTGCCTCAATTTTCCAAATGAGCCCAATCTTAAACTTGCCAGTTAGCCTAAATTTGGGCACTCAGCTGAGTGGAACCCTGATTAATGTGGCAACGGTGTGGGTCGGTACGGGGTTGGGTTTGGCGATGCGATCGCGCCTGCCTAAGCAAATGCTGGCGATTATCCCCCAGGGCGTGGGACTGATTACGGTGCTGGTGGGGTTGGAAATGGCTCGCCAGCTAACCCAGGTGCCCGGAACCCTGGTAGACGGCGTTGTAATTGGGCTAATGGCGCTGGTGGCGGGCGGACTGTTGGGAGAATGGTGGAATTTGGAAGGGCGTCTGCACCGGGTGGGCGACTGGCTAAAAAAAAAGGTGCGCGGTGGCGGGCGATTTACCGAGGGTTTTGTGGCGGCAAGTTTGCTGTTTTGCGTGGGTCCCATGGCGATTCTGGGGAGTATCAATAACGGCATTGCTGGAGACGATCGCCTGCTGATTTTAAAATCCACCATGGACGGGATGGCAGCGATCGCCCTAACCGGCAGCTTCGGCATTGGCGTCGGCTTTTCCACCGTTGTAATCCTGGTTTATCAAGGCGCAATTTCCCTCGCCGCCAACGGTCTTGCCCAAGGATTTCCCGACCCCAGCACCGATCCCCACGTCTTAATGATGACCGGCGTCGGTGGGCTCACCATCATTGGCATCGGCATTAACCTGCTAGAAATTGGCGCGATTCGCGTGGCATCCCTGCTGCCAGCCCTGATTTTGGGACCCTTGTTCTACGCAATCATCCAACAGCTGCCATGATCCGAGTTCGATGGTGATGACTGATTATTGCGCTAATTATTACGCCTACCGATGACTTGCCCTACTCTGGGTCCGCGTTTAAGAGCTCCTCCGTGGCCGCCACCAAAGGCTGCTGGTAAAGGGGCATCGTAAAGGTCACCGTTGAACCGAGCCCTTCACCTAAGCTGTAAAAATTCATCTCCCCTCCCATCGCCTGCACCAACTGCTGGGACAGGACCAACCCTAAACCGGTGCCCCCAAACTTACGGGTGCGGCGACCATCAGCCTGGCTAAATGCCTGGAAGAGCTTGTCCTGATCATCCAGGGCGACCCCAATTCCCGTATCGATAATTTGGAATAGGGCCATCCCCGCATCGGGCTTCCCTAACGGGGCGTCCTCGTCGCCCTCCTCATACACCACCACCGACGACGTGATTAAGTCCACGCTAACGGTGACGCCGCCTTCGTCGGTAAATTTAATGGCATTGCCCGTCAAATTCAGAATGACTTGAAGCAGCCGTTGGTAGTCCCCATACAGCAACATTTCTTCATGGGTTTCCGGCACCTCCACTACGAAATACGGCCCCTTCTCTTGAATTTGCGACTGAATCAAATTTTT
>CALCTI010000370.1 GCA_937894105.1 uncultured cyanobacterium | reverse complement strand
GCACGAATAGAATTTTGCTGGAAATGCGCCGAACAAGAAAAAAGACAACGATTACAAATATTTATAGAGTATTTTTCCTGACGATGACGCTGATTAGCGTGATCAGTTTGGTGGTGTTCATTGCCGGGGAAAGACAGGTCTCAGAAGATAACTATTGGGTGACGCACACCCATGAGGTAATCACTACCGCTGCCAATTTTGAGAAGCAGTTGGTAGATGCAGAAACCGGGCAGCGAGGATTTTTGCTGACGGATTCGCCGGCATATTTGGAGCCTTACTACACAGGCAGGCAAGGAGCAGCGGAAAGAATCAACCAGCTTAAATTTCTGACCCGTGACAACGATACTCAACAGCAGCGATTAGAAAAAATCCAGGGATTGATGCAACAGAAGCTTGCGGAGTTGCAGGAGACGATTGACCTGACAACAAGCGGAAAGAAACCCCAGGCTCTGGCGCTCGTCAAAAGTGACGAGGGAAAGCAACTGATGGACGATATGCGCCCTTTCCTTGATGACTTTACCGAGGAAGAGTCTCGTCTTCTGGAGGATCGACAGGCGCAATACGCAACAACGACGCTGACGGCTCAGATTTGGTATATTTCCGAATTCGTCATCGTCCTCATTGTGCTTTTGCTTGGTTTTACTGGAATCAAGTCCAAGGTGGTTGTACCCCTTACTAATCTAGCCAAACTTGCACTCAGCCTTGGTCAAGGGGAAAGGGTTGAATTTCCCAAGCATTCAGAAATCGAAGAAATTGAGCACCTTATCCGATCATTTGAGTATATGGCCGGAGAGATTGAGTCTCGATCAATGGAATTACTTGATCAGAAAAAACAACTGCAATCAAAGGTTGATAGACAAACTCTTGAACTCATCCAAAGCGAGAAAATGTCCTCTCTCGGGCAATTGGTTGCCGGTGTTGCCCACGAGATTAATAATCCGGTGAATTTTATTCACGGCAACATTACTCCACTCACTGAAAGTACCCAAAATTTGCTTGATCTAATTGATCTTTATCAAGCGACCTATCCTACTCAATCCGTTGATATTGAAGAGAAAATCGAGGACATTGAGCTGGACTTTTTAAGGGAAGACTCGCTCAAAATCTTGACCTCAATGACAGTGGGGACAAAACGCATTCGCCAGATTGTGGGTTCCCTCAAAAACTTCTCTCGTTTGGATGAGTCAGAGTATAAGGATGCGGATATTCACGAGGGGCTTGATAGCACGCTGTTGATTTTAGAACACCGCATCAAAGCGACTTCTGAAGTGCCAAGGATTCAAATTGAAAAAGACTATGGTGATTTATCTCTGGTGCAATGTTATCCAGGGCAATTGAATCAGGTCTTTATGAATATTTTGGTTAATGCTTTAGATGCTTTAGAAGAGCGCGATCGCGATCGTTCTTTAGAAGCGCTCAACCAAAATCCTAGTACCATCAAAATTCAAACTCAGCGGGTTGGGACTGATCGAGTGATGATTTGCATCGCCGATAATGGGCCAGGGATTCCAGAGGAAATTCGTCAGCAGGTTTTTGATCCGTTCTTCACCACAAAGCCTGTTGGTAAGGGGACAGGTATTGGGATGTCCATCAGTTATAAAATCATCACCGAAAAGCATGGTGGCATCCTCATTTGCCAATCCTCTGCGGGTGAAGGAACCCGATTTATAATCGAGATTCCGTTTGATCTGCAGCATTCTTCTGAAAGATAGCTTTTGTGGAGCAAGTGTGGCGGAGGCCGGTTTACTTTGTCTTACCCCTAGCCTAGTGCTCGATGATTGGTTTGAGCATTTAGATTGGTTTGAGCCTTTAGTGGATGCACCGTCTCCAGTCTCATAATGGGACAACGTTATTTGCCGGCGATCGCCTACAGGCTTTCTAAATATGCCTATTTATCAGCGTCTTTGGCGCATGATTCGTTATGCTCAGCGCCTGTACTGGGTGGATACGCTCTTGTGGTTGGGCATTGCTGGACTGCCGATTATCCCCGGCGTATTGATTCAACAATTTTTCAACCACCTGACCCGAGAAGACTCCACGGGTGAATTTCCCTGGCTATGGATTGCTTTACTGCTGGGCACAGGAGCAGCTCAGCTTATGGTTATTTTCCTGGGGCGGATTACCAAAACCCAGCACCGTTTTCTAATGAGCGGCTTGGTGCGTCACAATTTGCTGCTGGGGTTGCTGAAGCGCCCAGGGGCCGAGCTGGCGACCGGCGATGGGAAAAACTCGCCGGGAGAACTATTGAGTTACTTCCGTGACGATGCTTTTCAGATTGAAAATATGGTGGCATCTGTCAACGAGTTTTCTGCCCAGGCAGTCTTTGCCCTGGTGTCCATCGGGCTATTGCTAAGGGTCAGTGTAGGGATGACTGCGCTGGTTTTTCTTCCCCTGTGCGCGATCGCCATTATTGTGCAGCGGGCTAAACATCGCCTTAAACGCTATCGCCGTAGCAGCCGCCAGTCTACCCAGGAAGTCACTGGGCTGATTGGTGAACTATTTACCGCTGTCCAAGCCGTTAAAGTGGCGGGTGCTGAGGAGGCAATCCTCAATGAATTACGCCAACGGAGCGATCGCCGACATCAAATGATAGTGCGCGATCGGGCCTTTAACGCCCTGCTCGGCACTAGCTTTGAAACCATTGTCAGCCTAGGTACGGGATTTGTTCTGATCGCGGTGTCCCAAAATTTGGGGGAACAAAATAACCTTACCGTGGGGGATTTTGCGTTATTTATCTACTACCTTACTTTTGTTACCTACTTTTTTGCATCTCTGGGGGGATTCTTCGCCATTATCCAGCAAAGCGATGTGTCCTTTGAGCGTATGGCGAAAACTATTGGCGATCGCGAAGACAGCAAATTGAGTATGGGCGATCTCACCTCTTCCCATGACCTCTATCTCAAACCAATTCTAGGAACTGAGCCCGCTTTACCGTCATCGCCTTGGGAAAATAGGCGCATATTAGATCCGCTCCAAGAGCTACGGGTTGTGGGCTTAACCTACACCTATCCCCACAGCCATATAGGGGTTCGAGATATTAGCTTTACCCTAAACCGAGGCAGCTTAACGGTGATTACCGGTCGAGTAGGCGCAGGTAAAACCACTCTGCTGCGAGTGCTGCTGGGGTTAGTCACTGGACAATCGGGTTCAATTTTTTGGAATGGTCAGCAAATTCATGACCCAGCCCAATTTTTAGTGCCCCCCCAGGCCGCCTACACGTCCCAAATTCCGCAGCTATTTAGCGCTTCCTTGCAAGACAATCTGTTGCTAGGGCTAGCTGGCGATGGGCGGGAAATCAAGGCGCGGCTAAAGGGGGCGATCGCGACCGTCGCATTGGATCAAGACCTGGCGACCATGCCCGAGGGGCTAAATACCCGGATTGGCACTCGGGGGGTACGCCTATCGGGTGGACAAAAACAACGCCTTGCCACCGCTAGAATGCTCATCCGTCAGTGCGAACTCCTAATCTTTGACGATCTATCCAGCGCCTTGGATGTGGAAACTGAACAACAACTTTGGCAAAATCTACTGAGTCCCAAGAAGCCAGTAAACCCTGACTCATCCCATTACTTACCCACTTACCTGGCAGTGTCCCACCGTCCTGGTATGCTTCAGCGCGCCGATCAAATTATCTTGCTTGAGTCCGGTCAAGTGGCTTTCTGCGGCAGTCCTCAACAGTTTTTTGCCCGTTGATCAAGCGCATCCCGTAGCGTGTCAACCACGGCAATATCAACTACGGCAATATCAACTTAATTCGCCTCTTTTTAATTCGCCCCTTTTTAATTCGCCCCTTTTTAATTTTCCCCTTTTTAATTTGTCCCTTTCAAAGCTGGAAACTGAATTTCTAAGTTCAGGAGGCAATGCCACTTTCACCTCTCGGGGAGAATTCGGGGTTATTGAACGCCAAGTTTAAACAACGCTACGTTCTACTACTGACAACAGTACCGTTCCAAATCATCCAAAATCCGATTGGCAGCTAAGTAATTCGCGCCGTACCAATGGGCGTCGACACTATAAACTCGATTGTTCTGAACCACGTTTAACTTAGACCAGAGCGGGTTTGCCTGAGTGGCTTCATTCGCCTTGCGGATCTCCTTTGCGATCTCTGTTTGGCTTTCCGGCTGGAGGAGAAACAGCATATCCCCATCAATATCTTCTAAGGTTTCCATCGAAACAAGCAGTCCCCTTGCCTGATCCTGCTTGCTGGGTC
>CALCTI010000369.1 GCA_937894105.1 uncultured cyanobacterium | reverse complement strand
ACGCTTATTTTTTTTCGGGGGATTGCCCCCATCGTCTTGCCCCCTGTCCGCAGACATCTGCCGCAGCACCGCATCGTTACATAGCACCGCCGCCACCAGCAGCAATTGCAAATCAGGATGTTCCTGGGCCAACGTTGCCGGAGCCAGGGCCGTTTCTGGATCGGGGGGGAGCGATCGCCCCTGGGCTAACTCTTGATCCGTGACCCGATAAAACAATCCGAAGGGGTCGTAGCCTTCGCCAGTAATTTGCCAGGATCGTCCGGCCAGCTCCAAGGTTTGCACCACCATTTTGTTTTGGGTTAACGTCCCGGTTTTATCCGAGCAAATTGTTGTGACCGACCCTAAGGTTTCCACCGCTGGCAGCTTCCGAATCAACGCCTGTCGCCGTACCATTCGCTCGGGCCCCCACGCCATGGTTACCGTAATCACCTCCGGGAGCCCCTCCGGCACCACCGCCACCGCCATACTTAGGGACACTTCCAACAGCTGCCGAAATGCCCCAAACCCTAGCCCAATGGTGCCAATGATCATCACCAGCGCCACCAGGGTCATGGACCCGAACACCAGCACGTTGCCCAACTGGTTCATGCGCTGTTGCAGGGGAGTCTCCTCCGACTCCACTCCCTGAATCATGGCCGCAATTTTTCCCAGCTCCGTGGTCATGCCGGTGTTGGTGACCAAAATTTTGGCGCGACCATAGGTGGCTTCGGTGCCTTGAAACACCAGGTTGATGCGATCGCCCAAGGCCGCATCGTCTTCTAAAATCTCCGTGGCGCTTTTATCAACCCCCTGCGCTTCGCCGGTCAGGGCTGCTTCCTGCACCTGAAAACTCACCGCCTCCAAAATGCGCCCGTCCGCCGCCACCTGGGAGCCCGCCTCCACCACCATCACATCTCCGGGCACCAACTCCCGAGCATCCACCTCCCCAAATTCCCCGTCTCGCAATACCCGCACCCGGGGCGACGATAATTGCTTCAACGCCGCCAACGCCTTCTCCGCCCGGCTTTCCTGCACGTACCCCAGCACCGCATTTAAAAACACGATGGTAAAAATGGCGATCGCATCTTTAGGAAACGGAAAACTCCCCTCCGCCATCCCCTCATATAGATCCAACCCAGCCGACACAATCGCCACCCCAATCAGCAGCAGCAACATAATGTCCTGAAACTGCTCCGCTAGAATCTGCCAGCCGCTGCGCCCTCCCTGGTCCTGGATTTCATTGGTTCCAAACCGCTCCGTTCGCGATCGCGTCTCCACCAGGGTGAGCCCCACCTCCGAATCTGATTCCAACCGTGCCAGAGCCGCCTCCGTAGAAAGGGTATGCCATCGGGTCAAACCCTTTGCCCCAACAGTTACAGAAGAAGCGGAATCAGCAGCCATAGCGTTATTGCTTATAAGGTCAGTAAACGGACTCGTAAAAACTATCGACGACGAAATTAACGGGGCACGGTCGTGTTCTTAAGTCCCAAAAATAATTGAGGGCAAAAATAATTGAGAGCATAATAAAGCCCCCAACAAACCTGTAAGGGGGCTTTATGCCCAAAGGCTATTACTCAAGGGTACTCAAGGAAAGAATCCAGCGCCCACTAGCGTTAAGAGTTACATCTAAAAAATGAAGCAGTTATCTCGTAGAGTTACGCGCCAACGCACTAAACCAAAGCCCAAACTTACTAAGGTGCGTTGGCATGCGCCCGACGATTTTTGATGCATGATTTTAAGGTAATTGGTAATCGTGCCCCTAATTGGCGTCGGGAGATTGGGGATCGGTGGACCCGTCGTAATTTTGAGGCTGATCGTCCTGGGCTCCAAATAGGGTGTCGAGGGAGTCTAACTCCCAGCGATCGCCCCGGTCGCCCCAGTCTCCCAAGGGCGTCGAGAGCCCCGCCGGTCCACCCCAAAACATTCTCCCGCCGCCTGCCAACGGCTTCGCTGGCTGCAACCCCTGCAACATTTCCTGTCGCCAATTTTCCAAAGGGCGCGATCGCGACTCCCGCAACTTGTGCCATACGGACCGCGCCAACAGCAGCGTGTGCTGACTGCGCTGGGCTCCAATGGACTCCAAATACGCTTCCCGCTCCGGCTGATAGTCCGCCGACGTTAAGACCAGGGACTGTTCCGGTAGCGATCGCGCAATACGGGCCATTTGCCGCAACAGCTCCGGATACAGCCATGTATAAGCCGGATGCACCGTTAAATCAGCTTGGTGGGGCACCTCGCCGTCGTGGCTAGAGATTAGCCCGCAGTAGCCGATCGCCGCTTTTCGTTGGGGTTCAAACACATAGCCCCGATTATTTTGTAACCCCCGGACGCTGTGTTTGCTTCCCTGTACCGCCGCATCCATAACTGACGTGCGAAAGTCGTCCACGTGGCGGTCAAACACCTGACGCACATGGGGAGGCATTGCCGCCGTATCAAGCTGATATAGCAACGGAGCATCGGCGTTAGTCACCGGCATAAAATTCGGCAGCCTCATGGGCTGTTCCGCTAGCTCCCGCAACTGCTCCGCTGAAAGGGTCCAATAGGTGTGCTGCGCCAAAGGCTGGAAACCGTTTTGACGGTACATGGCCAGGGCGTGTTTACAATTAACGTCCACCTCCAACATCCACGTGCGCGCTTCCCAAATGGTTTCAAAACAGTGGCGCAATAGTTCAGATCCAATGCCCTGGTTGCGGGACGAGGCGGGAATTTGTGCCTGCTTAACGCGCCAGGTGCTGCGGGTGCAGTTAACTGGCTCCACCCACAGGGCTCCCAAAGGCTGGCGATCGCGCACCGCCACATAAATATCCAAGGCATGCTGTAACGGATTAGGAAACCACCGCAACATCCGCAAACTGCCATACCACTGTTGTGCCTGGAGCCAGTCAGAGGCTTGGGCTCCCATGAGCCCCATATCACTAGGGCTTTCCGCCGCCTGTTCCACAATGCCGTCTAGGTCTCGATGGTGCGCCAGGCGAAGGGCTACATCGGCGTTCTGAGGTAGGAAAGGGGTCATGGATTGGAAAAGGGACGGACAATAGAGAACGTGACAAGTACAGAATCACTAGAGAAGTTGAAACGACTTAACAGAGTCCCCAGAACAAGCTGTGTTAATGGAAGAGGCAAAAGCTAGAGCAATTAGGAAGCAATGGGCAAGGAAGTAGTGGTGAAAGTCTTTGGGGAAAGCTGCTTCAGCACTTGAGAGAGATTAGGAATAATTCAGCATTGCTCATTTAACTTTAACGTGTTCCTTATTCTTTTGTTTCTAACTATCTATTGCCCTTGCATCTTTTCGCCCTTGTCTCCTTGATTTTTTGGCTGTTGGGCGCAGAACCTCTGACCTCTGCACCATGGATGGCATTACTCTTCGAGTCTCTAGGGGCTGTCATCAATTGAACCCCTAAGTCAAGAGCTGTAAGGGTTCCAGCCCCTAGTTTTGTTTGTTTTTAAAGGGCGCGTATTCCCCACTGCATAAGGCTTCTGGAGATTAATTGATGACACGCCCTAGCACTGGATCAGTGGGCGCTGTATCCAAACGTGCCAGAACAACTAAAAAACGTTATCTAGGAAATATTATCAATAAAGCTCGAGGTCTTAAAGTTCAAAGTCTTAAGACACCAGGTCTATTGCTCCTGGCTTATTTTTAAACCGGGCACGGCTCTTCCCACTGGGTAAAGCTCTGGCATTTAGCTTGTTCGCTGACCCGTGCACCGAGTTGATGATGCACCCTAGAAATCCCACTTAATTGATTTGATGAAAGCTTTACCTTTCTACTCTTTCCCCTAGGGAGCACTGGTGAAAGGCGATCGCCCAGTCCCTTTATCCAGTTCTCTAGAGATCATCGTCAGAAACCAAGCGTAAGTGGGCCGTAAGTTCATTTTGGTATTGCAAAGCCTCGAGAAACTCCCTACACTTTGCAAATTGTCACCCCTCAGTTTTCCCGTCTTCAATCAATCTTAATTGAGTTATTGCGCGTGTCTTTGAAAACTCCAATGAAGCAGCTGGTTATTGCTGAAAACGCCTCCTTGGGCGGGCATATTGTAGCCATGACTTTTGGTCTGTGTGGTTTATTGCTGGTCTTGCCTAATCCGGACTTTATTGCTAACCTGCCACCCTTTGGTTTAAAAGCCTTTGAACTCAGCATGGGGCAGGGAGGCGTGGGCTATATCGTGTTGGGGGCGATCGCCGTAGCGCTGTTTTTATACCGCACCTTGGGACTACGAAGCTGCTTAACGTTTATGGTGCCGTCCATTGTGCTGTCCCTATCCAGCGAGCTACTGGGGACCAGCACGGGCTTTCCCTTTGGGGCGTACCACTATTTAACGGGGCTGGGTTACAAAGTGGCGGGGCTGGTGCCCTTCACCATTCCCCTGTCCTGGTTTTACATGGGCGCAGTATGCTACGTTTTGGCGCGCAATGGGCTGGAGCGACTGGGACTGCGGGGCTGGCTGCGGGGAGTGATGGCGATCGCCCTGGGTGCAGTATTTCTAACCAGTTGGGATTTGGTGCTAGACCCGGCCATGAGCCAAACGTCCTTTCCCTTTTGGGAGTTTGAGGAGCTGGGGGAATTTTTCGGGATGCCCTATCGCAACCTAAGCGGTTGGTGGGGGACGGGAGTTGTGTTTATGGCGGTGGCGTCCCTGCTTTGGTCGTCGGAACCGTTGAACTTGAAGCGATCGCAGCTCACCTTGCCCCTGATGACCTATATCGTCAATTTCGCTTTCGGCGCAGTGATTACGGTGACCTCCCTGGACCACGGCTTTTGGGTCCCCACTGCCCTTAGCGTTTTAACGGGGGTCGTTCCCGTTATTGCCTGCTGGTGGATTGCAGGCGATCGCCCTAGCATCGAAGCTGTGGGTAAAGGGGTGATGCCTGATACCACGGGTCCTGCAATGGCGTCGTCTTTAAAACCCGTGGCTACAAAATAGTTCAAATAGATAGTTCAAATCGTTTGAATAGTCCAAAGAAAACTCCGGTTTCCCCCCCTTGGTAAGAGGGGGGATTTTTAAGAGGCGTTTCCATAGAAATTAGGCAGCAAGAGAAATTAGGCAGCAAGAGAAATTAGGCAGCAAGGGGCGATATGTCAGACGGTGAATTGACGGTGTGGTGCGCGATCGCCCTAGTGCTCATCCTATTTCAAGGTTCAGCAACCATTGTTCTGCTCAGCCGCTTAGCCAAAGGTCCCACTCGCCGCCGTCCCGTTGCCCCCCAAATAACCACCGGTGACCAACTGGGCAAAGTGTCCGTGATTATCCCCACCCTCAACGAAGGGGAGCGCATCGGTCCTTGTCTCGCGGGCATTACCAAACAGGGGTACGAATTGCGAGAGGCGATCGTGGTGGACAGTCGATCCACCGCTAACACCCAAGACCTGGTTAAAACCCAGGGCACCACAGCCCCGCGCTTTCGCCTGATGGAAGATGATCCCCTACCGGAAAATTGGGTGGGACGTCCCTGGGCGTTACAGTCTGGATATTTGGCTAGCTCAGAAAATAGCCAGTGGATTTTAGGTATTGACGCGGACACTCAGCCCCAGCCGGGGATGATCGCAGCAATTCTGGCGGCGGCAGAGGCAGAAAACTACGATCTGGTGTCCTTTGCCCCCCGGTTTATTTTGAAAGACCCCGGTGAGTTAGTGCTTCAGCCCGCTCTGTTAATGACCCTGGTGTACCGCTATGGTCCTTCCGGTGCCAATCCCGACGGTCCCGATCGCGTCATGGCCAACGGGCAATGTTTTCTAGTTAAACGCACCTGTCTGGATGCGGTAGAAGGATACACCTGTGCCAGTAACTCTTTTTGCGACGACGTAACCTTAGCGCGAAATATTGCCAACCAAGGCTATAGAGTGGGATTCCTCGATGGGGCGAAGGTGATCAAAGTGCGCATGTACGAAGGGGCACTGGAAACCTGGAACGAATGGGGGCGATCGCTCGATCTAAAAGATGCCGCCACCCCCGCCCAAGTGTGGAGCGACGTAGCCTTTCTTACCGCTGTGCAGGGGTTGCCCATACCCATGGCGATCGCCCTAGAAATCGCCCGCCTCCAATCAAACCTACCCCTCTGGGACACCCTGCCCCTACAAATCCTCTTCTGGCTTAACGTTGCCCTTGTGGCTATCCGCTTCGCCCTAAACGCCGCCATTCTAAGCTCCTATGTCCTACAAGGGGGTCTATGGTCCTGTCTATTTTTCCTTTCCCCCATTGCCGATCCCCTCGCAGCCCT